>NZ_BAABDO010000176.1:0-9716 GCF_039539665.1 Actinomadura keratinilytica | reverse complement strand
GCCGCGCCCGCCGCGTGCCCGGCACGGCCGCCGTCCGGCGGCGCGCGGGCGGGCCGGGCGGCTCAGGACGGGTGGCAGGCGGCGCGCATGGCGTCCCAGCGGGCCAGCTTGACGCGCTCGCCGCGCTTGAGCGACCGGGCCAGGGCGATCTCGGCGGCGTCCAGGTTGAGCCAGTCGGCGTAGGTGACCACCGGCAGGCCGCGCTCGGCCAGCAGTTCCTCGATCTTGCGGCTCGGGCGTTCGCGGCCCTCGTCCAGGTCGGCCAGCAGGTGCCGGACGGTCTCGGCGGCGTCGGACTTGTTGGTGCCGACCACGCCGGTCGGGCCGCGCTTGAGCCAGCCCGCCACGTACTCGCGGGGCACCGGGGAGCCGCCGGGGCCGATGATGCGGCCGCCCTCGTTCGGCACCACGTGGGCGCGCTCGTCGAACGGCACGCCGTCCAGCGGGACGCTCTGGTAGCCGACCGAGCGCAGCACCATGCCGACCGGCAGCGTCTCGTACTCGCCGGTCCCGGTGACGCGGCCGTCGGCGCCGAGCCGGGTGCGCTCCAGCCGCAGCGCCTCGACCCGGCCGGTGCCGGTGATCTCGCGGGGCGCCCGCCAGAACCGCACGTCGATGCGGCGCGGCCGGTCGGCGGGCGGTTCGCCGGTCCAGCCGGACAGCACCGCGACGTTGCCGCGCACGTGCCGGTCGGACTCGGCCAGCGCGGCGGCGGCCGGGTCGAGCCGCATGTCCTCGGCGGCGACGTGCACGCCGGCGTGCGGCAGCTCGCCCAGCTCGCGCAGCTCCTTGGTGGTGAACTTGGCCTGCGCGGGCCCGCGCCGCCCGATCATGTGGATGCGGCGGACCCGGCTGGCCGCCAGCGCCTCCAGCACGTGCTGGGGGATGTCGGTCTCGCGCAGCTCGTCGGCGGTCTTGGCCAGGATCCGCACCACGTCCACGGCCACGTTGCCCAGGCCGATGACCGCGACCTCCTCGACCGACAGGTCGAACTCGTGGTCGGCGGCGTCGGGGTGGCCGCAGTACCAGTTGACGAAGTCGGTGGCGGCGACGCTGCCGGGCAGGTCCTCGCCGGGCACGCCCAGATGCCGGTCGACCATGGCGCCGGTGGCGTAGACGACGGCGTCGTAGCAGTCCAGCAGGTCGGTGCGGGTCAGGTCGCGGCCCAGCTCCACGCAGCCGAAGAACCGCACGGCCGGGTGCTCCAGCACGCGCTGCAGGTAGCGGGCGATCGACTTGATGGACTTGTGGTCGGGCGCGACGCCGTAGCGCACCAGCCCGTACGGGGTGGGCAGCCGCTCGAAGACGTCCACCTGGACGTCCCCGTCGGCCTGCTTGACCAGTGCTTCCGCGGCGTACAGCCCCGCGGGTCCCGAGCCGACGACGGCGACGCGCGCACCAGGAGTCATGCCGGCCATTGTGCCCATGCCCCGCCTGAAAAGACACAGTGACCAGGGTCACGTGTCGGTCAGGTCAGGTTCGGAATGCCGCGCGGGAAGACGCCCCCGAGCCGTCTTCCCGCGCGGTGCGGACGCGTCAGCGGGGGAGGGAGGCGACGCCCGGCTCCAGGAAGCGGGCGCCGTTCACCTCCTCCGACACGCCGGTGCGGTCCAGGTACGGGGTGATGCCGCCCAGGTGGAACGGCCAGCCCGCGCCGAGGATCATGCACAGGTCGATGTCCTGCGGCGCGGCCACCACGCCCTCGTCCAGCATGATCCGGATCTCCTCGGCCAGGGCCCGCAGCGCCCGCGCCAGCACCTGCGCCTCGGTGGACGGCGCGTCGCCCCCGGAGAAGATCTCCACCACCTCGGGGTCGAGGGTGAGGTCGGGCCGGTACACGCCGGTCTTGCCCGCCGCGACCATCTCGGCGAGGTTGGCCGACAGCGGGAACCGGTCGGGGAACGCCGCGTGCAGCGTCTCGTTGACGTGCAGCGCGATGGCCGGTCCGACCAGCCCCATCAGCACGAACGGCGGCATGGGCAGGCCCAGCGGGGCCGCGGCGCGCTCGGCCGTCTCGATCGGCGTCCCCTCGTCGACCGCCTTGACGATCTCGGCGAGCAGCCGCACCAGGATCCGGTTGACCACGAACGCGGGGGCGTCCTTGACCAGCACGCACGACTTCTTCAGCTGCTTGCCGACGGCGAACGCGGTGGCCAGCGCGGCGTCGTCGGTCTTCTCCCCGCGGACGATCTCCAGCAGCGGCAGCACCGCGACCGGGTTGAAGAAGTGGAAGCCCACCACCCGCTCGGGGTGCCGCAGCCCGGACGCCATCTCGGTGACCGACAGCGAGGAGGTGTTGGTGGCCAGCACGCACTCGTCCGAGACCACGGCCTCGACCTCGGCGAACACCTTCTGCTTGACCGACATCTCCTCGAAGACGGCCTCGATGACGAAGTCGGCGCCGGCGAACGCGTCCTTGGACAGCGACCCGGTGATCAGCGCCTTCAGCCGGGCCGCCTTGTCGGCCGACACCCGGCCCTTGGCCAGCAGCTTGTCGATCTCGGCGTGGGCGTGCCCGACGCCCTTGTCCAGCCGCTCCTGGTCCAGGTCGGTCATGACGACCGGGACCTCCAGGCGGCGGGCGAACAGCAGCGCCAGCTGGCCGGCCATCAGGCCCGCGCCGACCACGCCGACCTTGGTGACGGGCCGCGCCAGGCTCTTGTCGGGCGCTCCGGCGGGCCGCTTGGCGCGCTTTTGGGTGAGGTCGAACGCGTACAGCCCGGCGCGCAGCTCGTCGCTCATGATGAGGTCGGCCAGCGCCTCGTCCTCGGCGGCGAACCCCTCGTCGCGGGTGCGGTCCTTGGCGGCGGCCACCAGGTCGAGCGCCCGCACGTAGGACGGGGCGGCGCCGTGCAGCTTGCCGTCGACGTTCCAGCGGGCCGCGGCGACGGCGTCGTCCCACGCCTTGCCCTTGTCGACGGGCGCGCGCTCGACGGTGACGTCGCCGTTGAGCACACGGGCGGTCCAGGCCAGCGACTCCTCCAGGAAGTCGGCCGCGTCGAACATGGCGTCGGCGATGCCCAGCTCGTACGCCTGCGGGCCCTTGAGCTGCCGGTTCTGCGCGAGCGGGTTCTCGATGATGACCTTGAGGGCCTTCTCGGCGCCGATCAGGTTGGGCAGCAGGTACGTGCCGCCCCACCCGGGCACCAGGCCGAGGAACGCCTCCGGCAGCGACAGCGCCGGGACCGAGGAGGAGATCGTCCGGTAGGTGCAGTGCAGCGCGACCTCCACGCCGCCGCCCATGGCCGCGCCGTTGACGTAGGCGAACGTCGGCACGTGCAGCTCGCCGAGGCGGCGGAACACGTCGTGGCCGAGCTTGGCGATGGCCAGGGCGTCCTCGCGGGTGCCGATCAGCGGCACGCCCTTGAGGTCGGCGCCGACCGCGAAGATGAACGGCTTGCCGGTCACCCCGACGGCGGCGATGTCGTCGCGCCCGGCCACCTGGTCGATGGCCTCGTTCAGCTCCAGCAGGCCGCGCGGCCCGAAGGTGTTGGGCTTGGTGTGGTCGTGCCCGTTGTCCAGGGTGATCAATGCCAGCGTGCCCGCCCCGTACGGCAGCGTCACGTCGCGGACGCGGGCGTGCGTGACGACCTCGCCGTCGAACAGGCCGGTGATGTCCGCGCTCACTTGGCGCCCTCCCAGTTCGCGTTCTCCCACAGGACGGTGCCGCCCATGCCCATGCCGACGCACATCGTGGTCAGGCCGTAGCGGACGTCGGTGCGCTCCTCGAACAGCCGCGACAGCTGGTTCATCAGCCGCACGCCGGAGGAGGCCAGCGGGTGGCCGAGGGCGATGGCGCCGCCCCACGGGTTCACCCGCGGATCGTCGTCGGCGATCTTGAAGTGGTCCAGGAAGGCCAGCACCTGGACGGCGAACGCCTCGTTGATCTCGATGAGGCCGATGTCGTCCATGGTCAGCGAGTTGCGGGCGAGCAGCTTCTCGGTGGCCGGGACCGGGCCGACGCCCATGACCTCCGGCTCCACCCCGGCGAAGGCGTAGTCCACCAGCCGCATGCGCGGCGTGAGGCCGAGCTCGTGCGCCGTCTCCTCGGCGGCCAGCAGGCAGGCGGTGGCGCCGTCGTTGAGCCCGGCGGCGTTGCCGGCCGTGACCCGGCCCGCCACCCGGAAGGGCGTCTTGAGCTTGGCCAGCCCCTCCATGGTGGTGTCGGGGCGGGGCGGCTCGTCCTCGGTGGCCAGGCCCCAGCCCTGCTCGGCCGAGCGGACGGCGGTCGGCACCAGGTCGGGCTGGATCTTCCCGGCGGCGTAGGCGGCGGCGACCTTCTGCTGGCTGCGTACCGCGTACGCGTCGGCCCGCTCCTTGGTGATCTGCGGGAAGCGGTCGTGCAGGTTCTCCGCCGTCGCGCCCATGACCAGCGCGGACGGATCGACCAGCCGTTCGGCGAGGAACCGCGGGTTGGGGTCGACGCCCTCGCCCATGGGGTGGCGGCCCATGTGCTCGACGCCGCCCGCGATCGCCACGTCGTAGGCGCCGAACGCGATGCCGGCGCCGGTGGTGGTGACGGCGGTCATCGCGCCCGCGCACATGCGGTCGATCGCATAGCCCGGCACGCTCTTGGGCAGCCCGGCCAGCACGGCGGCGGACCGGCCGATCGTCAGGCCCTGGTCGCCGGTCTGGGTGGTCGCCGCGATCGCCACCTCGTCCACCCGCTCGGGCGGCAGCGACGGGTTGCGGCGCATCAGCTCGCGGATGGCGCGGACGACCAGGTCGTCCGCGCGGGTCTCGGCGTACAGGCCCTTGGGGCCCGCCTTGCCGAACGGCGTGCGTACGCCGTCGACGAACACGACGTCGCGTGCGGTACGGGGCACGGTCGTCCTCCTCGGAGATGGGCATGGACGGTCACGGCGCCGGGCCGGAGGCGGCGCCGGCTACTCGCGGGTAACAATGCCCATCTTACTCGTCAGTAACCACTGACGCCGGGGCCGTTCGGCCGGGCCGCGCCGCCCCTGGCCGGGAGCCGACCGGGCACGGCGAGTAGATTGCCCTGGTGGCCGCCGGTCCGAAGGGAATGCGAGGGCAGAGGAACACCATGGAACTGATCCACTCCGGCAAGGTCCGGGACGTCTACGCCGACGGCGACGACCTCATCCTGGTCGCCTCCGACCGGGTGAGCGTCTACGACGTGGTGCTGCCCACTCCGATCCCCGACAAGGGCAAGATCCTCACCCGGCTGTCGCTGTGGTGGTTCGAGCGGCTCGCCGACATCATCCCCAACCACGTCATCTCCGCCGACGACGTGCCGGACGAGTGGCGGGGCCGGGCGATCCGCTGCCGCCGCCTGACCATGCTGCCGGTGGAGTGGATCGCGCGCGGCTACCTGGCCGGCCTCGGCCTCAAGGAGTACGAGAAGAGCGGCACCGTCTCGGGGGTGGCGCTGCCGCCCGGCCTGGTCGAGGCGTCCAGGCTGCCCGAGCCGATCTTCACCCCGACCACCAAGGCCGCCGAGGGGCACGACGAGTTCATCACCTTCGACGACGTGGTGGCCGAGATCGGCGCCGACACCGCCGAGCGGCTGCGGGAGACCACCCTGGAGGTCTACCGGCGGGGCGCGGAGCTGGCCGCCGAGCGGGGCATCGTCATCGCCGACACCAAGCTGGAGTTCGGCCGCGCCCCGGACGGCACCCTCGTCCTCGCCGACGAGGTGCTCACCCCCGACTCCTCCCGCTTCTGGCCCGCCGACGAGTGGCGGCCCGGCCGCGCGCAGCACTCCCTGGACAAGCAGTTCGTCCGCGACTGGAGCAGCACGCTGGACTGGGACCGCACGCCCCCCGGCCCGGAGATCCCGCAGGAGGTCGTCGACGCCACCCGCGCCCGCTACATCGAGGTCTACGAGCGCCTGACCGGCGAGCGCTGGACCGGCTGAGCCGCCCCCGCCGCGGCGGCGGGCGCATCGGCGGGTGCATCGGCAGGGCGCGGGCGGGCACGAAGCGGCCATGGCCCCGTTGCGCGTCGGCGCCTGCCTGTCGCTGACCGGCGGGTACGCCCGGTTCGGCCGCCAGGCCGCGGCCGCCCTGGAGGTGTGGCGCGCGGCCGACGGGGACGCCGACCTGCTGATCGAGGACGACCGCGGTGACCGGGACCGCCTCCGCACGGCCCTGCGCGGCCTCGCCGACCGGTGCGACGTGCTGCTCGGCCCCTACGCGACCGACCTCATGCGGGCCGCGGGCGACACCGCCGCCGACCTCGACCGGCTGGTCTGGAACCACGGCGGCTCCGGCGACGACGCCGAGACGGCCCACCCCGGCCATGTCGTCTCCGTGCCGACCCCCGCGAGCCGGTACGCCGGCCCGTTCCTGCGGCATCTGGCGGCGGCCCGGGACCCCGCCCGGCTCTACCTCGTCCACGGCGCCGGCGGCTTCGGCAGGCGGGTCGCCGACGGCGCCGAGACCGCGGCGCGCGCCCTGGGCATCGACGTCGCCCGCGCCGGCGGTCTCCCGGAGCCGGGTGCGTCGGCCCGCTGGAACCTGCTGTGCGCCGCGTCCTTCGAGCAGGACGTGCGGACGGTGACCGCCGCGAGGGCGCGGCCCGACCCGCCGCAGGTCGTGTGCGCGGTGGCGGCGGGCGTCCGCGGCTTCGGCGCCGCCGTCGGCGATCCCGCGGGGGTCTACGGGGTCGGGCAATGGTTCCCGGGACGCCCGCGCGAACCGGAGCTCGGCCTGGACGAGACCGCCTTCATCGCCGCCGTCCGGCGCCGCACGGGACGCCCGCCCGACTACCCGGCGGCGCAGGCCTACGCCGCGGCGGTGATCGCCGCGCACTGCGTCCGCACCGCCGGGAGCCCGGACCGCCGCCCGGTGTGGGACGTCGCCGCGCGCCTGCGCACCACCACCCTGTTCGGGGCGTTCGGCATCGACCCGTCCACCGGCGCCCAGACCGCCCACCGGCCCGTCCTCGTCCACTGGACGCCCGCCGGCCCCGAGGCCGCCGGCGGCTGACGCGGGCGCCCCCGGCCGCGGCCCTGGTCACCGCCTGAGGGCCGGTGCATCATGGGGACCAGCCGATGATCGGAGGTGAGGCGCCATGCCCGTGCCCCGTCCGGTCCGCGACCGCTGCCGGGAGTTCCTCGGCCTCGACACCGACATCCGGTACATCTTCCCGGCGCTGACCGCCGGGGGCGGCACCGGGTTCCTGTTCGTCGTCACCGACGACCAGATCACGGTCATCAGCACCGGCGCGATCGGGCGCGCCAAGCCCAGAAGCGTCTGGGGCACCTATCCGCGCGGCACCCGCATCGGCCCGGTGGAGAGCGGCGCGGGCGCCGTGTTCCGGTTCGAAGGCGCCTGGTTCGAGGTGGACGACGAGTACGTGCCCGTCATCAACGCCGCCGACGCCGAGGTCTTCGACCGCGACAGCCTCCCGCGCGACCCGCTGCCCGACCTCTAGCCGCCGCCCGGTCAGCACCCGCCGCGCCCGGCCGCCGCGGCGCCCCCGTCCGCGGCCGCGCCGGCCCCGCGGGCTACAGCTCGCCCTTGGCGTACAGCCGCTGGAACGCCTTGGCCAGCGGCTTGGCCACCAGCCGCACCTGCCATGCGCGGGCGCCGAGCCCGCGCAGCGCCGCGCCGATCGCCTCGGGGGTCGGCTCGTCGGGCGGCGACCACGCCAGCCGCCGCACGCAGTCCGGCTGGACCAGGTTCTCGGTCGGCATGGTGTGCTCGTCGGCCAGCGCCGCCACCACCGCGCGGGCGGCGGCCAGCCGCTCGTCGGCCTGCGGGTCGCGCTCGGGCCAGCGGTGCGCCGGCGGCGGGCCGTCGCCGGGGACGCTGGCCTCCGGCAGCGCCTTGTCGGGCAGGGACCGCGCCCGCGACACCGCGCGCAGCCACGCCGTCTGGTGGCGGCGGGCGCCGCGGCCCCGCATCGTCGGCAGCGCCTGCAGGTCCGCCGGGGTCTTGGGCAGCTGCTGCGCCAGCTCGATGATCGCCGCGTCCTGCAGCACCCGGCCCGGCGACAGGTCGCGCTCGCGGGCGATGCGGTCGCGGGCGTTCCACACCTCGCGCACCACCGCCAGGGCCCGCCGGTTGCGCACGCGGTGGATGCCGGACGTGCGGCGCCACGGGTCGGGACGCGGCGGCTTGGGCGGCGTGGCCAGGATCGCCGCGAACTCCTCCAGCGCCCACTCCAGCTTGCCCGCCGCCTGCAGCTCGTCCCGCAGCGCGTCGCGCAGCTCCACCAGCAGCTCGACGTCCAGCGCCGCGTACCGCAGCCAGTCCTCCGGCAGCGGACGCGTCGACCAGTCGGCCGCCGAGTGCCCCTTCTCCAGGCTGAAGCCCAGGACGTTCTCCACCATCGAGCCGAGCCCCACCCGCGGGTAGCCCAGCAGCCGCCCGGCCAGCTCGGTGTCGAACAGGCGGCGCGGCCGGATGCCGACCTCGCCGAGGCAGGGCAGGTCCTGGGTGGCGGCGTGCAGCACGATCTCGGCGCCGTCCAGCGCGGCGTCCAGCCCGGACAGGTCCGGCAGCGCCACCGGGTCGATCAGCGCGGTGCCCGCGCCGCGGCGGCGCAGCTGGATCAGATAGGCGCGCTGGCCGTACCGGTAGCCGGACGCGCGCTCGGCGTCCACCGCGACCGGGCCGGTGCCCGCCGCGAACGCGTCGATGACACGTTCCAAACCGGAGGCGGTGGTGATCACCGGGGGCACGCCGTCCCGGGGCTCCAGCAGCGGTACGGCGCCCGCGGGGGGCGCGGTGCCGGCGGCGTGCACGGCCCGCTCGGCGGTGCCGGCGGCCTTCCGGTCGGCGGTGGACGGATCGAGGGCGGACTCCTGCAGTGAGGCGGCCGCCGCGGCGGGTCCCGCGGCGGACTGCGCCCCCGCCGCGCCCTCGTCGGCGGCTTCGGTCTCGGACGCTGTGCTTCCCACGTCCCCTACCGTACGTCGCTCAGTGTCCGGATCCGCCGGGACGATCCGGCAGCGTGCTCACTCCGGACGGCGGCAGTCCCGCCGTGGTGCACATGACCTCGCACCACGCCAGCACGTGCCCGGTGAGGTCGTCGCCGGTCGGGGACCACGAGGCGCGCAGCTCCAGCTCGGTCGTGGACGGCTCGCCGCGCTTGTCGCCGAAGCTCTCCGACACCGCCCGGGTGACCGTGCCGGACACGCCCGCGTAGCCCGCGGGCTCCAGCGCCTCCAGCAGCCAGCTCCAGGCCACCGAGCCGATCAGCTCGTCGGCGGCGATCTCGGGCTCCAGGTCGGCGCGGATGTAGGCGACCACGCGGAACCCGCCGGTCCAGCCGGCGCGGCCCTCGGGGTCGTACAGCACGATCAGCCGGCCGGTGGCCGCTTCGGTCTCGGCGTCGGTGCCGGCGTCGCGGTACACGCTGCCGGACAGGGCCGCCGCGTAGGGCGCCAGCCGCTGCGGCGCGGGCATGTCCTCCAGGTCGAGCTCGGGCCGGATCGGCTCGCCCTCCAGGATCGCCCGCAGCGTGTCGCGGGCCCGCCGGAACGGCGCGGGCACGGTCATGATCGGACCGCCGAGGTGGCGGCCCCGCACCGGGGCGCGCTGCGGGGGGCTCGTCGCGGCGCCGGGCGCGGCGACGGGGGATTGAGGCGGAGACAGAGGCACAGCACAGGTTTCGTCTCGGGGGCGCGCGCCGTCAGGCCACGGCCCGCTGGTACGCGGCGCGGCCGCTGGCGGATGCGCCGGGGGCGGAACCGGGAGCGGCCGCGGACGCGCCCGCGGCCGGGCTGCTCGACCCGCCGCGCG
>NZ_BAABDO010000175.1:0-9761 GCF_039539665.1 Actinomadura keratinilytica | reverse complement strand
CGACCGGCCGCATGCCCAGGTGCGGCACTTTGGGGGTGTCCGGTTCGGTGAGGGTGCGGCTGTAGTCGAACACCACGGTTTCGATGTGCTTCATGCTGGTTTCTCCCGTCCTGTGTCGTGTCCGCTCTGTTCGACGGCGTCCACCGTCCGGCCGGACCGGTGGGAACGGCAGGGGTTGCGGCGGACGAGCGCGCACCAGGGCGGCGCGCAGCGGCATGGGCGGACGCGTCGGCTGCAGCAGCCAGGTCAGCCACCGGTGGGGCGAGGCGGGTTCAACCGCGAGTGCGGCGGTGTATCACCCGGTCGCATCGGCCTGCGGATGGCACGCCGATGTCACAGGCGATCTCCTCGATGACCCGGCTCGGGCGCCGCCGATCACTCTTCGATCTCTCGCTGCTTGGCGAGGATCTTCGTCCGCAGGTCGTCGGGGGTGTCGGCGTCGAGGTCGATGCGGTCGGGGTTGCCGCCCGCGGGCGGATGGAAGCCCCACCAGCGGCCTGCGTCTGAATGCACGATCGACCAGCGGGGGAACTCTTCGCGGAGGGCGTGTCGCGGGTCCACGGCGTCTTCCTTGTCTCCTTGCTGCTCACAGGGGGCCGTACGGCGGTCCAGGGCGCCTGGTCAGGCGGCGGGCGGATCGAGGTCGCCGAGTTCGACCCGGTCGATCAGCGCGGTGAAGTCGGCGCGGCTGAGCACCGGCACGGGGCCGCAGTCGTGCTGCGTGCTGCCGCGAAGGCTGCGGGCCGAGCCGAGGCGAGCGATTTCCACACAGGTCACGTCCCCGGCGTTGTCCGGGCTGCCGCTGTGGCTGCTCGTGCGCCAGCGGGGGCCATCGTTCCAGGCACTGTTGAAGTGGTCGGCCACTCTTCGTTTTCTGCCTTTGGGTGCTTTGCCGTTTCGGTGGGGTGCGCCGTACGGCCGCGCGGCTCCGTTCAGGGGGCGGGTGCGGCCGCCGGCCGTACGGCGCCGGGCGCACCGCCGCACCCGTGGGGCTGTGCGGCGGTGCGCTGTCCGGGCGGTCGCGGGGGAGGGCCGCCCGGGGTCCGTCAGGGTCCGCCGCGCCCCGGCGGTGCGCGCAGCACGCGCCGCAGGGAAGGCGGGGCGGTGGGCTCGCCGTGCCGGGATCGCGTCTCCAGCACGCCGACTGCTCCCAGGCCCTGCACCAGTGGCGTCGCCGGGGCGCCGATGGTGGGCAGGTCGGGGGTGAAGCGCGGGTCGGGGCGCCAGGTCTCGACCGGCACCAGGCCGGGGTCTTCCAGGGTGAACCCGTCGAACAGGTCGAGGATCTGCCGGGCGGTGCGGAACACCAGGGGGGCGGCCTTGTCGCGGTACATCCGCTCGACGGATTCGACGACGTCGGCCGGGGTGCCGTCCCGGGCGATGTGGGAGATCACCAGTCGGCTTCCCGGGGCCATCTTCGCGCGGAACACGCGCAGGCACCCGGCGGGGTCGTCGTCCTCGGTCAGGAAGTGCAGGACCGCGACCAGCGCCAGGGCGACGGGCTCGGACCAGTCGACCAGTCCGTCGAGGCGGGCCACGATCGCGGCGGGGTCGCGCAGGTCCCCGTCGACGGTCGTCACCCGGTGGGCGTGGGCGCGGGCGTGTGCGAGGACCGTCGCGTCGTTGTCCACGCCGATGACGCGGGTGTCGGGGGCGATGTCCCAGGCGACCTCCCACGGACTGGGGGAGGTGGGGAAGCCGGTGCCGATGTCGATGACCTGCCGGTTCCTCGATGGGTTGGCCTGGGCGTTCCTGTCTGTTCCGGTGTGCTCCGGTGCGGTGGTGTCTGTCCAGGTCAACCCGGGTTTCGGTGGTGCGGGTCCGGTAGGCGGCTGGTGTGCGTTCCGGTCCGTTCGGGGG
The DNA here is from genome assembly GCF_039539665.1 of Actinomadura keratinilytica. Taxonomy (NCBI): domain Bacteria; kingdom Bacillati; phylum Actinomycetota; class Actinomycetes; order Streptosporangiales; family Thermomonosporaceae; genus Actinomadura; species Actinomadura keratinilytica. Next base: position 7,901 of record NZ_BAABDO010000175.1, on the reverse strand, counting down.
CGTTCGGACCCTTCCGGTTGACGGGTTGATGACGCGGTGATGACGGAATGCCGGGCGGGTCTGCGCACGTGGCGGGCCGGTCAAGGGGTGGCGCGCGGCGGGCGGCGAAGCGGGGTGACGGGCGCGATGGCGGGGGCTTGGGTGCTGGCTGGTTCTCGGCGGCGGCGAATGCCCGATCGATGGCGTTGCGGGTGCGGGCGTGCTCAAGCTGGCGTTCTAGGGGCCGGTCCATCCAGTCGGTCAGCAACACCTGTACCTCGCTGCCTACTACCAGGGTGCGCACGGGCCGTTGCAACAGCCGTCCGGCCTTGCGTCCCGCGCGGCGGTACAGCTCCCGCTCATCGTCGCTGTGGAAGGGGGTGTGAATGCGGCCGGTCCGGCGTAGCTCGGTGGTCCATGTGGCGGCCAGCTCGGCGGCGTGGTCTTGACCGTGGCTCATGATCGCTATCCCTGGGTGGCCCGGCTTCCAGTCTGCCGGATGGTGCAACGGGGCGGCGGGGTGTGGGTGGACGGATGCGGGCTTGACTGGGGCGGCGGGCCGCTAGCCTGGTCGGGCTCGGGCGTCCCTGTGGGGCTGCCCGGCCTTACGCCCGTGGCGGTCCGCCGGAGGGGTCCCCGGTCAAGTACGCATCCGGCCACCCGAGCGCATGATCAGCCAAAGTGAGGCGGAAGCTCACTTGCAACTCAGCGAAGCATCGCTACGTGCCGGGCGAGCCGAGCCGAACCAAGACGCTCGGCGAGTCCGGCGACCTCACCTAGGATTCGTTCGGCCTCTGCTTCCTCGTGCAGTGCCCGCAGCGATCGCACTTGATCAAGGCGGTAGTACGCCACCCATTCGGAGTGACGCACCTCCGCCGACAGATCGTCGAGTCCGGCCGTCAGTAGCTCGATCGCTTTGGCATGTCGCCCCAAGTATCGGTAGGCGCGCCCGTGCTGCATGGTGAGCATGTCGGGGCTGAAGAAGTAGATCCACGGCGGTTCGTCTTCGGGATGCTCGGCGGCCTGTGTGGTCAGCTCACGCGCCTCATCGAACTTGCGGTCGGTGCTAGCCGCGTCGCCAAGGATCGCCAAGCCGCGCGCTTCTTGCTGAACGGCCAGTGCTCGCACGCCGGGGCTCGTATGCCTGTCTCGCTGTGCCGCTTCCGAGAGGCCGACCATCGGGGCGACATCTCGACGCAGCCATGCTGTATGGCCCTTCATGTTGAACGCGGTGGCCACCATGTCCGCGTTCCCCGCTTCGGTAGCCCACACGATCGCCCGGTCGTAAAGCTGATCGGCCTTGGCTAGGCGGCGAACGCTCGCGTGCAACCAGGCATCGAACTGTGCCCATTGTGCCGCGATGTCCAGCACGCGGGGGCGGACGCGTCCGCGTGCCTCGATGACGAGGCGTTCGACGGTCGTTAGTTGGGCACCGACAGTCTTTAGGAGCGGTTCAGAACCGATGACATCCTCTAGGCGGCGTTGCGCGGCCAGGATCGTTGACAAGGACTCGACCACCGCCAAGTCGGTTCGGCCTGGCCTGCGCGCAGCCTGTATGAGGCGTTCCTCGTCGTCGGGGGTCAGGTCCCCATTTAGTGCCCGCCGGTCCAGTGACAGTGACGACGATCTGAGCGCTACCAGCTCCCCGTTTGCATTGAGGATGTCGTCTAGACGCGCGGCCAGTTTCTCGGATGGGCGCTTGTGGCCGTTGATGACCCTTGACAGGTTGCCCTTGTCGTAGGGGACGGTTCTGGAGAGTTCCCGCAGGCTTAGCCCGCGTTCGGCCATCAACTCGCGCAGCTTCTCAGCGAAGGTCATCGCCTCACCCGTACCCGTTCCGCCTCCGGGGTGACCCTTGTACGCGTTGCCGTTGCCGAGACGGCAACCACACAACGGGTTCCACGGTAACCGCATGTGCGCTGGTCTGGTCTAGGAAGTTGTGCCGCAGGGTACAAAAGGCGGCCCCGAGCGCGACGATTGCGGCGTCGGCCGGGGCCTGACCAGGAAGGTGGTCCTGGCTGTGGGCAATGGTACGCGCGCACGTGACGGATATGACCCGTGGGATGAGGCGGGAAGGCAAGGTTCCCCGGCGGCATGCGGCACGCGGCCGGAGGCGGGGGCGTCATGAGGCGCGGCGCGGGGGTTGGGTTCGGCCTGTGCTGGGCTCGCTGATCCATGTGGAGCGGCGGTGAGCGGGTCGGGTCTGGCGTCGGGCGGTGACGGGATGGTCTGCGTCTCGCGTGAGTTGTGGGCGTCGGTCCTGGTGGCGTTGGAGCACGGGGACGCGGCGTTGCGTGCCGAGGTTTATGCCGAGGTCGTCAGGCTGGGGTTCCCGGCGTGGCAGGCGGATTTGGACGATCCGGGGGCGCTGGCGGGTCACGTGCGTGAGGTGACGGGCTTGTCGGTGTGCCTGGACGACGGGGCGGGGCCGGTGCCGGACGGGTGGGCGCCGTGTCGTCCGCGTCTGTCCCCGATCCCGGCGGCGTCGTCCAGGACGCGGGCGGGTTCGGACTCGGCATAGAGGCCGGGGCGGCGGCGTGGTGTGGACCTTTCCCCCTTCGTGTCCCCGCGCCGTCGCTCCTGGGCCGCGTCCCCCGCCCGGGTTGGGCTTTGTCTCTCCCCCGCCCGGGGGGCGCGGCCCGTTCCAGCGATCAACAGAGATCAGCAGCGATCAGGGGCGATAGGGCATGACGGGTGTTGCTGTGCTGCCACGGCGTGAGGAGTTCGGGCCGTTGGCGCGGCTGCGCGCGGTGGTGCGGCGTCGGGTTCCGGTGGTCGCGGTGGCGTTGCTGGCGGGTTCGGGCGGTGAGGCGCCGTCGCGAACCGAGGTGTCGCGGGCCGATGTGCTGCGGGTGACGTACCGGCAGTGCGGTCCGTGGGATGTGGTCTGGGATGTGCGGGCTGAGGTCTACGTGTGGGCGAGCGGGCCGCTGGCGGGTGAGTGGTTCGGGCCTGACCTTGATGAGGCGGCCGGGCACATCGCGACGGCTGTCGGGGCGCCGGTCGGTGCTGGACCGGGCTCGGCGTCAGGTTCGGAGTCGGGGCCGGAGTCGGCCTAGGTCGCACGCGGCGTCAGGGGCAGGGATCATCACGGAGAGGGGATATGACGACGCTTGCCGGGTGGCAGACTCCTTCGGCCGATGGGCCGGGGGGTGCGCGGGAGTTGCCGCATGGGTGGACGCTGGCGGATGTGAACAAGCTGGCGGTGTCTGTGGTGACCCGCGACACGTGGTGGTCGCATCTGATGAGTTTCCCCGACCGGTTGGAAATGGCCTGGTCGGCGATGATGGAAGAGATCTGTCTCGGCGATCGGTGCCCTTCCGCTCAGGACCTGGTCGCCAAGGCTGTCGGCGCTATCCAGCGTGAGGCGCATCAGCTCAGGGCGGCGCACGGGACCGGCAACCAGACCGCCAAGGGCGTAGGGGTTGCGGGGCTGAACTTCCATCGGTACTGGTGGCAGCGTCACGTGTGGGGTTTTGAAGACCTGGTTGTTGACGCGATCGCGGTGGGGCAGATCTGGGAGCGGCTGACGCCTCGGCAACAGATGGTGCTGGCCGCGCTCATGAAGGCCGATGGCGATGTGCGGGAGGCGGCGGAGTCGCTTGAGTACTCCCTTGCCCATTTCCGAAAGCTGCTGAAGGAGGCTCGCGATCACTTCTTGGAGTGGTGGCATGAGGGTGAGAAACCGTCGCGGATCTGGATGCAGGACGGGCCTAGCATCTCCTCGATAGCGCTGATGTCCACTCTGCGGAGACGCAAGCGGGAGGCGATCGCGGCTGCAAGATCGCAGAACGGCTAGGGCGCTGAACGGGAGTGCTGCCTGTCGGCAGGGTGACAGAACCACGGCGGCGGGGTCCCAGCGAACGGCAACAGAGAGGAGCGAATGCGATGGGGAAGCACGCAAAGAAGCAAGCGTGCGGTGCGTGCGGCGGTAAGGGCTACACGTTGATCAATCTGGACAACAAAGAGCAGAAGGTCACGTGCGGGTCCTGCAACGGGACGGGACAGGCGTCGTGACCGGGTTTACCGGGCTTCCGCCTGTTGACCGGCGCCTGTTCATCCCGGAAACGGTGTGGGTGGTCCGGGACAGTGAGTTCGTGTCGCTGTCTCGCCGCGATGACCCGGAGGAGTGGGAACGGCTGGTGGCGTCGGATGATCCGATCACGACGCAGATCAAGGATGGCATGTGGCCTACGTCGTCCTCGTCGGCTCCGTCGGTGATGGCCCAGATGATCGGCGCTCTGCGGGTTGACGCGGGCATGCGCGTGCTGGAGATCGGCACGGGGACCGGCTACAACGCCGCGTGCCTGGCGGCGCTGGGGGCCGAGGTGGTGTCGGTCGAGATCGATCCGGCGGCGGCGGACCGTGCCCGGGATGCCTTGCGGGTCGCGGGCTTCGGCGACGTGGTCGTGATCACGGGGGACGGGGAGGAGGGCGCGCCCGCGCATGCGCCGTTCGATCGTGTGGTCTGCACGGCGGCGGCGCATACCGTGCCTTATGCCTGGGTGAAGCAGACACGGGCGGGCGGGGTGATCGTGGTTCCCTGGGCGGCCACGTTCCATCCGGCCGGGCCGCTGGCCGTGCTGGAGGTGCGGGCGGACGGGACGGCTGAGGGGCCGTTCGTCTCCCCGGCGCACTTCATGCCGCTGCGCGGGCAGGGGATACCACAAGCGGTACGGCATGAGACCGAGGAACGGTGGATCAAGGCTGGGCGGCCCGACTGCGCCCGGTTCGGAGTGACCGTGACTGCGGAGGGTCAACGTGTCTGGTTGGACTCGCCTGACAATCCGATCACCGTGGTCGGTCCGGCCGGTGGCTGATCGGGAGGGGTGAAGGGCCGCGGCTTTCCTTTTCGTGCGGGCAGGGTCGGGGCCGGTCGATGGCCGTAGGCCACCCCGGAGGGGCGACCGTAGGGAGTCAGCCGGCGCCGTTGCGGCAATTCCGTCTCAGGCGTCGTCTCTGGTGGAAGCCGCTGCCCGGCGCTGTGGCGTGTGCTGGCTGGGGGCCTGGCCCCGCGCGGTGCGGCGGGTGCGGTCCGTCCACAGCGTTGCCGGGGGCTGCGGGCGGGCGCCGCGCTGCGAACGGCGCCCCAGCGCCGCATGCGCAAAGCGCGGGCGCCCGCGAGGCGGCCCCCGGCCTGCTGTGGGCGGGCCCGGCCACGCGCCCGGCCTGCTGCGGGTGTGGCGGCGTCCCGGAGTCGGCGGGAACGGCGCGGGAGGGGCCGGGAAGGGGTGGCGAGCCTGGCGGCGTGCGGCGGGAGCGGCCGTGCTGGCGGGGCGGGGCGAGCCGACCGGGGTAGGGGCCCCGGTCGGTCTCGTCCCCCAACCCCGTCCGCCGTGCCCCGGCCGCGATCCGCCGTGCGAGTGCCGGGCGATGACGCCCGGCGGCCGGTCTGGACGCGTGCGTGATTCGGTGGCGATCACCTGGGGAGGCCCGTCAACGGGCCGTACTGGCGTATGGCCCGCGCCCCGCGCGGGCCCTTGATCCAGTAAAGAAAGTCTGAGCCCATCGCGTTCGGGTCAGATCGTGAGGGCGATTCCCTCTTCCGCGAGTTCTTCGGGGGGGAACAGTGCGTTGGGGTCGTCGGCCAGTTCGGCGCCGTGGCCGATTTCGAAGTGGCTAGCGGGGGCCTTGACCTCGGTGGCCTCCAGGAGGCGGCCGTGTTCGTCGATCATGGTGCGGGTGATGGCGAGGATGGCGTCGGTGTAGTCAATTGCCAGCCGGGCGCGTTCGTCCCCGTAGGCGAGTCGCGCGGTGGTGAGGGTGACCCATCGGATTTCGCCTCGGCCGCGCTGTAGGGCTTGGTAGAAGAACTTGGGGCGCTTGCGGTACTGGTGGAGGCGCTTCTGGTCGTCCCAGTCAGGGACGAGTTCGGCATCGGCGTAGGAGTTGATCTCGATCCGGCCGCCGAACTCCAGGCGCCACAGGCTGTGACGGTGGATCACCGGGTGTCCCGGCCGGACGCTCAGCATGGCGGCTATCTGCCGGGTGGCGGTCATCTTGCGCCCAGAGAACGGTTCCGTCTCCCACTCTCGTCGCGCAAGTCTCCACCCGTAGGCGCGGATGTCGGGGTGGTAGGCGGGTGAGGCCAGATCGGGCCGGTCCTGATTGCTGATCAAGATCGTCACGGCGGGTCGTCCCCATTCCTGAAATGGTCGCTGACGCGCTGCGGGCACACCGTGAGGCATTCCCTCCGGTGGCCCAGGATGTGCCGGACGTGGACGGCAAGCGGGTGCACCGGGTGGAACTGGTCTTCACCCGGAACAACGGCACTCCCGCAAACGCGGATTCCCTGCGTCAGCCGTTCACGCGGGCGCGTAAGGCGGTGGGGCTGCCGTCCTCGGTGTGCTTCCACGTGCTGCGGCACACCTACGCATCGCTGCTGATCCAAGCGGGAACGCACCTTACGGTCATCCGTGACCGGATGGGCCATTCCTCCATCAAGGTCACCGCTGACACCTACGGGCACCTGTACCCGACCGAAGATGACCGCACTCGTAGCGCCATTGACGGCGCTTTCAGCGGGGACGCTGGCACCGGCGATCCCGGCGACGGCGGGACGGGCGTTCCGGCAAAGCGCTGACCAGGCAAAACGCGGTGAGGTGACAGGATGTTGACGCGGAACCGCACCCGGCGGCCGAATAGGGCCGCTGACCTGCGGAAATGCGTCATCCCTGTCGCCATATTCGGAAACTGCCGGATCCCCGACTGGATGCAGTGCCGGACGGCACGCGCCAGGAAGTGCCGGTTGTGCCGGGCGAGCGGTCGGATCCAGGGCGCCGCGGCCAGGACGCGTTCGGCTGCTTCGCGGTCGACCTCGTAGTTGTCCTTGCCGCCCAGGTAGTAGTCGTACATGCGGGCGACGCTGGCGGGGCCGCGGTAGCGGACGTGGCGGTCGGTGGGGTCGGGGACGTCGATCGTGCTGTTCATCGGGATGCTTTTCGTCCGGCTCGGTGAACGGGGGACATGGTGACGGGGAGCCGTGTGACGCCGCAGGCGACCAGCGACGGCAGCGGCTCCAGCTCCTCGGGCGGTATCGCCGGTTGCAGGTCGAAGCGGGTGAGCAGCTCCTGCAGGGCGATGGCGGCTTCGAGCCGGGCCAGGGGCGCGCCGAGGCAGAAGTGCGGGCCGTGCCCGAACGCCAGATGCGCGGCGGGGCGGCGTGTGAGGTCGAAGCGGTCGGCGTCGCCGCCGAAATGGTCGGGGTCGCGGTTGGCGGCGCCGTAGCACAGCAGCAGGGCCTCACCGGCGGGCACGGTGACGCCGCACAGCTCGGTCGGGACGGTCGTGTACCGGAGGGGGAGGGCGGCGATGGGGGAGGCCCACCGCAGGGTCTCCTCCACCAGATCCGCCCACACCCACCAGCCGTCCAACTGCCGTGCGAGTAGGAGCGTGTACTGCTCGGGGTGGGCGAGCAGGGCCCGGAGGGCGTTGGTGATCAGGTTGACGGTGGTCTCGTGGCCGGCGCCGACCAGCAGCACCAGCGTGTCGACGAGCTCGTCGTCGGTGAGGCTGCTGTCGGGGTCGGTGACCAGCCGGCTGGTCAGGTCGTCGCCGGGGCTGCGCTTCTTGGCGGCGGCCAGTTCGCCGAGCACCTGCCGCAGCTCGGTGAACGCCGCGGCGTGGTCGACCTCTGCTCGCCCTTGGTCGAAGGCGGTGTCGCACAGCCGCTGCACGTGGGGCCGGTCGGGTTCGGGGACGCCGAACAGGTCGCAAATGACCTGCAGCGGCAGCGGCAGCGCGAACCGTGCTTTCAGGTCGACAGGGCGGCCGTCGGCGGCGAGGTCGGCGACCTCGTCGAGCAGGTCGCCGACGATGGCGGTGATGCGGGGCCGCAACGCGCTCACGCGTCGGGGGCTGAAGGCGCGCTTCACGGGTTCACGCAGGCGTTGGTGCTCGACGCCGTCGGCGGTGAACATGTT
>NZ_BAABDO010000174.1:0-9788 GCF_039539665.1 Actinomadura keratinilytica | reverse complement strand
GGCCCGGTCGGCGATGGCGGCGTCGATCTCGACGGTGGTGACGTTCTGCCCGCCGGCCATGTGCGCCAGCAGCGCCGCGTTCCACCCGGTGCCGGTGCCGATCTCCAGGACCCGCATCCCCGGCTCCACCTGCAGGTAGTGGAGCATCCTGCTGACGATGGACGGTGCGGAGATCGAGCTGGTGACGAGCAGTCCTCGCCCGGTGTCCGGGGTGGCCCCGTCGTCGACCTGCGTGACGATCGGCTCGTCGGCGTAGGCGGTCTCCAGCCAGGCCGCCGGATCGTCCTCGCGGCGCCGTGTGATGAGTTCGCCGTCCTCGGCGTCGACCCAGATGACGTCCGGGACGAACCGGTGCCGCGGCACGGCCAGGAACGGCGGGCGCCACCGGTCGGTCATCATGCCGGCGTCCGCGAGCTTGTCGATGAGCCGCTGGTTCAGGGCCTCGGCGTCGCTCATCTGCTCTTGCCGCCTTTGCCCCTGTCCTTGTCCTGGTCGTCCTTGGCCCTTTTGCCCTTGCTCGGCTGCTTGTTGGGGTCGACGAACGTGCCGTGTTGGTCTTCGGGCTTGTGGCCGTCCCTGGTGTTGCCGCCGCCGTGCATGCCCATCTGTTTCCTCACTGTGAAGTCGCTGCTGGTCGTCGCTCATTGAAGCCGAGCCGGTCGGACGGCGGCTACCGTCCGTAAGGATCCAATCCTGTTGCGTTGCACCCCCCTGCTCGAGGGGCAGATCGCCAGTTCTTCAACGGCGACCGGTTGTGCGAGAGGCGGCTGTGCTGAAGGGGCGATGCACCGGCGCCCCGGTCCTCTGCAAGTGGAGGCCGGGGCGCCGGTCTTTGCGGCCCGAGGCCGCCCGCCGAGTAGCCAGGGGCGGGACGGTTCGTGCGGGTCTCTCCATGTAGGTGGCGGTCTTGCGGGCCCAGTGCGCAAAGCCCCACGGTCCGAGCGTGCAGATCGTCTTCAGCAGCGGGCGCCGTTCACCGCGGGAGCGTCCGAGGGGCAGGCGGCGCTGACCTGGAGTTTGCGGCCGGTGCCGTCGCGGAAGGCGGTCAGGGCCTCGGGGTAGCGGTCCAGGGCGAACCGGTCGCTGATCATGATGTCGGGGTCGATGGCGCCGCGGGCCATCAGGTCCACGGCGCGGCCGAAGCTGTGCAGGACGGCCATGCTGCCGACGATGGTGATCTCGTCGTTGTAGACGCGGAACGGGGAGAAGCGGGCGGTGGCGTCGGCGGGTGCGACGCCGAACTGCTGGAACGTGCCGCCGCGGCGCACGCGGGTCAGGCCGTCCTCGATGGCGGCGACCGCGCCGGTGCAGTCGATGACGACCTCCCAGCCCTGCGGGCGGTCGAACTCGTCGGCCGAGGCGGCCGCCGCGTCGGCGCCCAGCCGGGTCGCGACCGGCAGCCGCGCGGTGTTCAGATCGACCACCGAGACGGAGGCGGCACCGGCGCGGCGGGCCAGCTGCAGCATCATCAGGCCCATCGTCCCGGCGCCGTAGATGAGGTAGTGGTCGCCCATGCGGCGCGGCAGCAGGTCGAACCCGCGCACCGCGCACGACAGCGGTTCGATGAGCGCGGCGTGCGAGAGGTCCAGGTGTTCGGGGAGCCGGTGGCAGTTGGCGGCCGGGGCGAGCGCGTACTCGGCGCAGGCGCCGTTGCGGGTCACGCCGATGGCGTTCCAGTTCTCGCACAGGTTGCCCTGGCCGCGTTCGCAGTAGTGGCAGGCGCCGCAGAACAGCGACGGGTCGACGGCCACGCGGTCGCCGGTGCGCAGTCCGGTCACGCCGGCGCCGACGGCGACGATCTCGCCGGCGAACTCGTGGCCGGGCACGATCGGGTACGGGGTGGGGGCGAAGTCGCCGTCGAAGATGTGCAGGTCGGTGCCGCAGATGCCGCAGGCGGCGACGGCGACGACGACCTGGCCGGGGCCGGGGGCGGGGTCGGGCAGGGTGGTGACGGCCACGGTTCCGGGGGTTTCGATCAGCGCTGCTCGCATGCCGGCGTGCTCCTCGGTCAGCGGGTCTCGGGCGGGTGGACGATCTGGACGGGGACGCCGAGGCCGCGCAGCGCGTCGATCTCCTCGGCGGGGGTGGCGGCGTCGGTCACGACCAGGTCGTAGCGGGCGGCGTCGCCGTAGGCGTAGGTGGCGGTCTTGCCGAACTTGGAGTGGTCGGCCAGCAGGATGTTGCGGTGCGCCGCGGCGAGCATGGCCTCCTTGACCTCGGCCGAGTCGCGGCTGGGGTGGAACAGGCGGCCCGCCAGCACGGCGGCGGCCGACACGAACGCCTGCTCGGCGGTGATGCGGGCGAGCGCGGCGGTCACGTCGGGGCCCGAGCAGGAGTTGAAGTCGCCCCGGTAGCGGCCGCCGAGCAGCACCACCTCCACGGCGTCGGCGTGCCCGAGGATCATCGCGATCGCCAGCGAGTTGGTGACCACGGTGAGCCCTTCCACGGCGGTCAGGCGGCGGGCCAGCGGGTGCAGGGTGGTGGAGTCGTCCAGCAGCACGGTGCTGCCGGGGCGGACCAGGTCGGCGACCGCCGCGCACAGGGCGTCCTTCTCGGCGGCGTGCCGGCGTTCGCGGAACCGTTCGGCGCTTTCGACGGTCAGCGACGGCAGCGCCGCGACCCGGCCGCGCAGTTTGCGCAGCAGCCGCCGTTCGACCAGGTCGTCCAGGTCGCGGTGCACCGTCATCAGGCTGACCCCGAACCGCGCGGCCAGGTCGTCGATGCGCGCCTCGCCGTGTTCGATGACGTGGCGCAGGATGGCCTGGCGGCGTTGTTCCACGGCGGCCTCGGAGGGACGCCCCCTGCGGTTCACCCCCCGTCCTCTCAGGGGTGCACGACGGGTTTGATCGCGGTGTCGTCGCGGGCCGCGACGGTGAGCGCGCGTTCGGCCTCGGCCAGATCGAAGCGGTGGGTGACGAGCCGGTCGAGGTCCACCTTGCCGGACGCGGCCAGCGCGATCGCGGTCGGCCAGGTGTTGGCGTAGCGGAAGGTGCCGGTGACCTGGATCTCGTGCCGTTGGACGTGGTCCAGCGGCAGCGGGATCTCATCGCCGCCCATGCCGATCAGCACGACGCGGCCGCCGCGGCCGACCAGGCGGACGGCCGTGCCGATGGCGGCGGGCGCGCCCGAGCATTCCAGCAGCACGTCGGGTTCGAAGCCCGACACGGGCCGTTCGGCGACGTTGACGGTGGCGTCGGCGCCCAGGTCGGCGGCCACCTGCAGGCGGTGCGGCCGCACGTCGGTGACCACGACCTCGCCGGCGCCGAACGCGCGCGCCGTCTGCGCCGCGATCAGCCCGATCGGTCCGGCGCCGGTGACCAGGACGCGCGACCCGGGCCCGACGCCTGCCTTGCGGCACGCCCACACCCCGACCGACAGGGGTTCCAGCAGCGCGGCGGCCTCGTCCGACAGGGTGTCGGGCACCGGGTGCGCCATGGCCTCGTGCACGACGACGTACTCGCTGAACGCGCCGTCGACCGGCGGGGTGCCGAAGAACCGCATGTCCGGGCACAGGTTGTAGTGGCCGGTGCGGCACTGGTCGCAGGTGAAGCACGGCACGCCCGGTTCGATGGACACGCGCTGCCCGGGGTGGTTGCGGGTGACGCCCGGTCCGACCGCGGCGACCACGCCGCCGGACTCGTGTCCCAGCACCAGGGGACGGCGCACCACGAAGTCGCCGATACGGCCTTCTTCGTAGTAGTGGACGTCGGAGCCGCAGGTGCCGACGGCGCTGACCCGTACCAGCACCTGGCCGGGCCCGGGTTCGGGCACGGGACGTTCGTCCAGCACCAGGTCGCGCACCCCGCGCAGCAGCGACACCCGCATGGTGGCGGGGATCGCGGCGGCGGTGGCGCCGAGGGTGGTCTCACTCACCTGTGACCGCTCCTAGCGTGAGGCCGGTGACCAGCCACCGGCGGACGGCGATTCCTACGAGCATCATCGGGACGACGACGATGGTGCCGATCGCGGTGAGCTGCCCCCAGTCGATGCCGGTCTGGGTGACCAGCTGGCCGGCGGCGATCGGCAGGGTCTGGGAGTCGGGGCCGCTGAACACCAGCGCGAAGGCGTAGTCGTTCCAGGAGAACACCAGGCACAGCACGAACGTGGTGACCAGCCCGGGTTTGGTCAGCGGCAGCACCACGTACCGGAACGCCTGCCACCGCGAGCAGCCGGCGACCAGCGCCGACTCCTCCAGGGCGGGGGGCACCTGGGCGAAGAACGCGCTCATCAGCCAGATCGCGAACGGCAGGCTGAAGGTCAGGTAGGCCAGCACCAGGCCGGGCACCGAGTCCAGCAGGCCGAGCCGCCGGTAGATGAGGAACAGCGGCAGCACGACGGCGGCGATCGGCGCCATGCGGGTGGAGATGATCCAGAACGACAGGTGCCGTTTGCCGCGCGTGCGGGTGCGGGCCAGACCGTACCCGGCGGGCGCGCCGAGCGCGACCGCCAGCACCGCGGCCGCCCCGGCCGCCAGGATGCTGTGCCAGATGTAGGGGGCCAGGTCGTTGGCGCCGGTGAACAGTTCGCGGTAGTTGCCGAGGGTGGGGCGGAACAGCAGGTCGGGGGTGGCGGCGGTGACCTGGTCGGCCGGTTTCAGCGACGACAGCGCCATCCAGGCCAGCGGGACCAGGGTCCACACCAGGGCGGCGGCGACGATGGCGGCGGCGGTGACGCGGGACCGGAGGCTGCCGCGTTCCAGGGGCGTGGGGCGGGTCATCGGGTCAGTCCCTCCCGGTCCAGGACGCGGATGAACGCGCGGGCGACGACGATGGACGCGGCGAGCATGGCCAGGCCGATCGCGGCGGCGTAGCCCAGGTCGAAGAAGCGGAACGCGGTCTCGTACAGCCGGACCGGCACGGTCTTGGTGGCGTCGGCGGGTCCGCCGCCGGTGGTGACCCAGATCACGTCGAAGTAGCGGATGGCGTCCATCGAGCGGATCAGCAGCGCCACCAGCAGCACGTTGGAGATGGACGGCAGGATGATGTGGGCGAGCATGCTCCACCCGCCGGCGCCGTCGATGGCGGCGGCCTCGCGCAGGCTCGCGGGGATGGCCGTCAGGCCCGCCAGGGTGATGAGCGTGATGAGCGGCGTCCACTCCCACACGTCCATCAGCACCACGGCGGTGAACGCCGACGTCTTCGAGCCCATGATGTCGCCGTCGTAGCCGATCTGCCGCAGCATCCAGGTGTACAGGCCGAAGGTGGAGTCGGTGAGGAACCGGCCGAGCAGCCCGACGATGACGGGTGCGACGAATATGGGCAGCAGAAGCAGTGTCAGCGCCGCGTTGCGGCCGCGGGCCAGCCGCCGCACCGCCAGGGCCAGGCCGACGCCGGCCAGCATCTCCAGTCCGACGGTGAGGGTGAAGTAGACGGCGGTGCGGATCCAGGCCCAGCCCAGGTCGGGGTCGGTGAAGAACCGCGTCCAGTTGTCGGCGCCGACCCAGTGCAGGCCGACGCCGCCCAGCAGCCGCACCCGGGCCAGGCTCATGACGATGATGGCCAGGAACGGCACGATCGACAGGGCGGCCAGCAGCAGCAGGCCGGGCGCCATCATGCGGCCCTCGAAGCCGGGCAGCCGTCCGGGGCGGCCCGGGCGCGGTGCGGTGCGGGCGGGGCCGGTGGCGCTGCCCGCGGGGGCGGCGGGGGCGGTGGAGCCGGTCATGCCGTCCACCCCCTGGCGATGATGCGGTCGAAGCGTTTGCGGGCCGAGCGCATCGCCTCGGCGGGCGAGGCGTCACCGGCCAGCATGCGCGACACCTCGGTGTAGATGGCGGTGTCGCACTCGTTCCACATGGGGATCTTGGGGCGCAGGCCGATGTTCTCGCTTTGCCAGGTCCGCTCGACGACGTCGGTGGTCAGCAGGTTGGGCATCGGTGACGGGCGGCGCGCGGCGGCCTTGACGTCGCCGCGCTCGTACACCGACCGGCGGGTGGGGGTGCCGCCGCCGACCTTGCCGGCCAGGCCGCGCAGCTGGGTGTCGGGGGAGGTGGCCCACAGCAGGAACAGCCAGGCGGCGCGGCGTTCGTTGGGCAGGGTGTTGGCGCTGATGGCGATGCCGGTGCCGCCGTACATGCCGGCGCGGCGGGCCGGTCCCTTGGGCAGGGGCGCGTAGCCGACCTTGCCGGGCATGGCGGCTTCGTTGCTTGCGGCGAACTCGTGCCAGTTGGGGCACATGGCCAGGCGTCCGGCGCGGAAGGCGGCGCCGACGCCGTCCCAGTCCCAGGTGCGTGAGGCGGGGTCGGCGACCGACAGCAGTCGGCGGTAGAACTCGGCGGCGGCGATGGCGGCGTCGGCGTCCAGGCGGCACGGTCCGGGGTCGATGGTGCCGAGCCGTCCGACGGCGGTGTCGTCGTCGAAGTAGCTTCCGCCGTGGGCCCACAGCACGTTGGAGAAGTCGTTCATCAGCGAGTCGTGCTGTTTGGCCTGGTGGCCGGTGCCGTAGGGGACGTCGTCGGCGTTGTCGGTGAACCATTTGGCGATGGCGTAGTACTGCTCCCAGGTGGAGTCCTCCCCGGGGGTGGGGTCGAAGCCCAGGTCGGCGGCCATGCGGTCGCGGTACTTGTCGAACAGGTCGCGCCGGTACTGCCAGATCATGGTCGGGCAGTCGTAGGGCAGGGCGAAGACCTTGTCGGAGGCGGCGAAGCGTCCGGCGGCGTCCAGTTGGGTGGGGATGAAGTCGCCGAACCCGCCGGGCAGGGGCGGCAGGGTCGGGTCGGCGGCCAGTTCCCGCAGTTCGACCAGCCCTTTGGAGTAGGGGGCGAGCACCTGGTAGGGGTCGGCGTAGATGACCTGGTACTGGGCCTGGCCGGAGGCCAGGTCGAGGGCGACCTTCTGCACCAGGGCCGACAGTTCCAGCGTGACGATGTTGACGCGGATGCCGGTGAGGCGGGTGAAGGGCCGCAGGTCGGCGGCGATGGCGGCGGTGGGCGCGGTGTTCTCGGAGATGAAGTTGAGGGTGGTTCCGGCGAACTGCCGCCAGGGGTCTCCGGTGTCGCGGCGGGGGGCGTCCTCGCGGGTGCCGCAGGCGCCCAGCAGCAGCGGGCCGCTCGCGGCGGCGGCCGCGGCGCGCAGCACGGTCCGCGGGGGCAGGGGTGCGGGTTGGGGGCGGGTGTGGTGTGCGGGGGCGGTCGGGGGCGGCGGGGAGCGGGGTGGGGGCGGAAGGTGAACGGCCATGGACACTCCCTGGTGTGACTGCCGTCACCCTCATCACTTATCAGACAAACAGCCCCTTGTTAACACTCTTTGTGTGAAAACTCCGCCGACCGCCGCCGCACGTCGGCCGTCAGCCCGTGACGAATCGGCCCGTACCGGGTCAGTCCGCGGCGGGTCGGTCCGCGGCGGGCCCGTCCGTGACGGGGACGAACTCGGGCCGGTCGAGCAGCCGCAGCCAGCTGCCGTCGGGCTGGCGGCGGACCACCTGGGCGCGGGCGCCCGCCCCGTCCTTGGCCGGGGTGCCGGTCAGGGCGATGTCGCCGCAGATCAGGGTGGGCAGCGGCTCCTCGGGCTCGAAGTGGGGGCGGGACGCCAGCACCTTCTCCCACAGTTCGCGGATGGCCTGGCGGCCCACGGTCTGGCCGCCGGGCGGGTAGGCCATCACCGCGTCCTCCTCGTACAGCGCGGCGATCCCTGCGGCGTCCCCGGCGTTGGCGCGTTCGACGAACAGGCGGGTGAGGTCTTCGGGGCGCATCGCCTTCTCGTATTCGGCCATGGCATCTCCTCGTCGAGACGTGTGATCGGTGTGACGTCCCCCAGCCTGCCCACACGGCTACTAGAAGTCCAACAGATTGTTCTCATGGAAACTAGAATCAGCGGTTATGGAATTGCGGCAGCTGGAGTACTTCGTGGCCGTGGCCGAGGAACGCAACTTCACACGGGCCGCCGAGCGGGTGCGCATCAGCCAGTCGGGGGTCAGCGCCCAGATCCGGCAGCTGGAGCGCGAGCTGGGCGCCGAGCTGTTCGACCGCACCGGCCGCACCGCCACGCTGACCGTCGCGGGCAAGGCCGCCCTGGAGCACGCCCGGGCCGCGCTGGCCGCCGCCCGCGCGCTTGAGCAGGCCGTGGGCGAGGTGAGCGACCTGATCCGCGGCCGCCTGGCCGTCGGCATGGTGGTCGGCTGCACCATCACGCCGCTGTTCGACGCCCTGGCCGCCTTCCACCGGGCGCACCCCGGAGTGGAGATCGCGCTGCTGGAGGACGGCTCGGACCGGCTGGTGGAGGCCGTGCGCGAGGGCGCGCTGGACCTGGCCCTGGTCGGCACCGCCACCGCCGCCCCCGGCGGGCTGCCAGCGCTGACGGTCACCAGCGACCGGCTGGTGGCGATGGTGCCCGCCGAACATCCCCTGGCCGACCGGCCCCGCGTCACGCTGGCGGACCTGGGCGGCCGGCCGGTCGTGTGCATGCCGCCCGGCACGGGGCTGCGCACGGTGTTCGACCGGGCCTGCACCGCCTGGGACGTCCACCCGGTGATCGCGCTGGAGGCCAGCGCCGCCGACGCCATCGCCGACCTGGCGGCCCGCGGCCTGGGCGTGGGCATCCTGTCGGACTCCATGGCCGCCGCCTACCGCGACCGCCTGACCGCGCGGATCATCGACGACGTGGCCGCGCCCGCCCTGCTGGCGCTGGTGTGGAAGAGCACCCACGTCCCGGCCGTGCGCGCCTTCCTGGCCCACGCCCGCCGCGCCTTCGCCGCCGCGGGCGCCGGGGACGCGGGCTGAGAACACGCCCGGATCGGGGGCATACCCAGCGGCGACGCACCGGCGGCACCGGCCGGGCCGACTCGCGATCGATCTCGACTTCGGGTCAATGGCAGTTATGGTGAAGGTGAAGACCAGTACGCCATAGGGGGCATGGCCGTGGACGAGCAGGTCGCCGACACCGCCGGCGAGAACACCGGCACCGGGACGGGCAAAGCCGTGGCGGTGCCCGGCCGCCCGTCCGCGCAGGGCCGTCCCGACCCGCACGCCGTGGCGCTGCCGACCCGGCCGGACCGCACACCGCCCGACCGGTTCAAGGACGCGCTGCTGCTGGCGGCCGGCGACGCCGCCCGCCTGACGGCCACCGTGTCCGGGCCCGTGCGGCGGCTGGGACGCCAGGCGGCCGACCGCGCGGCGGCCTCCATCGTGGAGCAGTTGTCGCGCAGCCCCGCGATGGAGGCCGTGGAGCAGGCGGCCCGCCAGACCGCGACGCGGCTGGCGCGCGAGGCCGCCGACCGGGCCGTCTCGCAGGCCCGCGCGGCGGCCGAGTCGCACGTGCTGACCGGCACCGCGCTGGAGGTCGGCACCGCCGCGGTGGAGCTGGTCGAGCAGGCCGCGTCCCATCCGGTGGCCGAGGCGGCGCGGCGGCTGGCCGCGCGCAGCCCGCTGGCGCGCGCCGCCACCGCCACCGCGCTGGAGATGGCCGAACGCACCGTCTCCTCGCCGGTCGTGCAGGCCGCCACCCGCCAGATCGTCGACTCGGCGCTCGACGCGGTCGCCGACGTGGCGGTGGACGTGGCGCTGGACGCCGGCCGCGACATCGTCGTGCGGGTCGTCCGGCAGACCGCGCGCGAGGCCGCCCGCGAACTGGCCGGAACCGCCCGGGCCCGGGCGCGGGAGGCGGCCGACTGGGCGGGCCTGACACCGATGACCTCGGCTGTGGCGGACATGGCGGTCGAGGTGGCCGACGCGGCCGCCGAGGCCGCGGGGCGGGCGTCCGGCAACACCCGGATCCGCTCGGCGGGCGACCTGGTCGCCGCCGTGGCCGGCAGCGCCGTGGCCCGCGCCGTCCGCGACCTGGCGGCGCAGGCCGCCG
>NZ_BAABDO010000173.1:0-10099 GCF_039539665.1 Actinomadura keratinilytica | reverse complement strand
GCCTGCGCGCGGGCGAGCGCGGCCTCGGCGTCCAGCAGCGCCTGCAGCCACGCGGCGTCGCCGGTGGCGGCCTCGGCCTCGTCGCCCGCCCGCACCGCCGACAGCAGGCCCGCGTCGGGTGAGACGGCCCCGGCGGGCCGTGGACGGTCACAGGTCAAAGAAGACGGTCTCCCGTTCGCCCTGCAGGTGCACGTCGAAACGATACGACGCCTCGCCGTCGCGTTCGGCGACCAGGGTGGCGCGGCGGTCCTCCGGGACGACGCCGAGCACCGGGTCGGCGGCGTGGTCGGCGGTGTCCTCGGGGAAGTACACCCGGGTGAAGACCGGCTTGAGCAGGCCGCGCGCGAACACCAGCAGCACGATGTAAGGGGCGCCCTCGCCGACGCGGCCGGGCTTGACCGTGCTGAACCAGTAGTGGCCGGCCGGGTCGGTGCCGCAGCGGCCGAAGCCGGAGAAGTCGTGCCCGGCGCGGCGCAGTCCGCCCGGGCGGCGGGGGATCGAGCCGTCGGCGTCGGCCTGCCAGATCTCCAGCAGGGCGTCGGGCACCGGGTCGCCCGCGCCGTCGAGCACCCGGCCGTGCAGCCGGATCGCGCCCTTGTGCCAGCCCGGCACGAGGGTGGGGCCGTCGTCGTAGGGCAGCGCGTACCCGTAGAACGGGCCCACCGTCTGCGACGGGGTGACGCCGAGCGCCGGGGTGGCCGGGGTGGTCTCGCCGCTGGTCGCCGTCACGATTCCTCCATGGGGGTCTGGCCGAGCACGATGTCGAACTGGTAGCCCAGCGCCCACTCGGGCTCGGTGGTGTCCAGGTCGAAGCGGGAGATCAGCCGCTCCCGGGCCTTGGCGTCCGGGATCGACTGGAAGATCGGGTCGAACGGGAACAGCGGGTCCCCGGGGAAGTACATCTGGGTGATCAGCCGCTGGGTGAACGCCGTGCCGAACACCGAGAAGTGGATGTGCGCGGGCCGCCAGGCGTTGAGGTGGTTGCGCCAGGGGTAGGCGCCGGGCTTGATGGTGGTGAACCGGTAGCGGCCGTCGTCGTCGGTCAGGCAGCGGCCCGCCCCGGTGAAGTTGGGGTCGAGCGGCGCGGGGTGCTGGTCGCCGGCGTGCGCATACCGCCCGGCGGCGTTGGCCTGCCACACCTCGACCAGGGCGTTGCGGACGGGCCGCCCGGAGGAGTCCAGGACCCGGCCCGTCACGATGATGCGCTCGCCGAGCGGCTCGCCGCGGTGCTGGCGGGTCAGGTCGTTGTCCAGCGTGCCCAGTTCCTGGTGGCCGAAGACCGGGGAGGTCAGCTCCACGGCCTCGGGCCCGAGCTTGGGCATCACCAGCGGCTTGGAGGGGGCGCGCAGGACGGTGCTCTTGTAGTCGGGATGCAGGTACGGGGGATGGGTCATGCCCGTGTCCCTTCTCGTTCGGGCGTCTGCACAGCAGTGGTCATGCCACGGAGGGGCATCGGCGGGCCGCCGCGTGGTCCGTTGCGCGCAGCGGGCCCGGAGCCGTCCGCATCCGGGGCCGCCGCCTTCCCTCACCCTGGCAGCGGTCCGCCCCGGCGAGGGGGACGGCTTTCCGCTCAGTGGAAACCTGAGCGAGTTTGCGTACGGCGTACCGGCATGCCGGACACGGGGGCGGCGCGGTGCCGCCGGGGCGCGCCCCGCGCCGCGGCGTAATGTCCGCTGCACCCTGTGTGCGCAATCCCCGCGCGTTCCGTCAGTCCCGTATGGCAGGGTTCATCCAGCATCCGCGGATCTAGGAGGGGGCACGTGACGGATCCGAGCGAGGGCATGGCCGATCCCCGGCTGCAGGCTCAGGGCGAGCTGAGCATGGCGCGGCTCGCGCTCGACGACGGGGAGCTGCGGCACGCGGCCGACCATGTCGCCAGGGCGCTGGTGTACGACCCCGTCCTGCCCGAGACGCACGAGCTGCTGGCGGCGCTGGCCGCGCACCCGCGGGGCGGCGCGGACCTGTTCCCCCTGGACCAGCCGGTGTTCCTGGGCACGGTCGTGGCCCGGGCGCACGTGCTGGCGGCGCGGGGCGAGCCGCAGCAGGCGCTGTCGCTGCTGGTGTCGGCGCAGTGCCACGAGCCCGGGGGCGCCTGGGCGGACGTGCCGTGGACGCGCGACCCCGCCCTGCCCGCCCGGCTGGCGCCCGACGACGTCAGCATGCTGGTCATGCGGCTGGCCAGCAAGCTGGGCGATCCGGTGCCCGAGGAGGAGCGGCCGCCGCTGCGGCCGTTCTGCGACCTGGCCCGCGCCATGTGCCAGGCGTACCCGGGGCACGGCGCGATGCTGTGGACGTCCTCGATCCTGATGCGCCGCGTGGGCGCCACCGGCGAGGCCATCGGGCTGGCGGCGCGCGCGGAGTCGGTGGAGCCGTCGTTCCACGCGGCGATGGCGCTGGGGTACGCCTACCGCGCCGAGCAGCGCTACCAAGAGGCCGAGCAGGCGTGGCTGCGCGCGCTGCGCTTCGACCCGGGCAACCTGGCCCTGCACACCGACATCGGGGAGCTGCTGGCGCTCGCCGGGCGCCCGGCCGAGGGGCTGGCGTGGGTCGAGCGCGCGTTGCAGCAGGACCCGCACGACCCCAGCGCCTTCCCCACGGCCTGCGGGATGCGCTTCGAGCGCGACGGCGACCTGGCCCACCTGGTAGCGCTGGCGGACTACCTGCGCGAGAACCCCGGCAACGGCCACGCCGACGGCGTGCTCACCCACCATTCGCAGCGGATGTACTGGCTGGGGCACATCCCGTCGCCGAGCGAGGCGGTCATCAACGTGCTGCGCCAGGTCCTCGCCGACGACGGCCCGCAGGACCCCGGCGGCATCGCGCTGACCGTCTCGGCCCCCGAGCCGCCCAGCGCGCTGATGGCGTTCGCGGCGTCGCTGGGGGTCTCCGACGGCGTCACCATCACCGAGGTGCCCGAGCCGGACGCGCGCCGCCCCGTGCCCGAGGTGTTCGCCGACGGGCCGGTGCGCGCGGTGCGCGGCGGCGTGTGGGTGTACGAGGGCACCGCGGCGCGGCCCGCGGTGGCCCCTCCGTCCCAGGCCGCCGTGCAGGCCGTCCTGGGGCTGGCGGGCCACCGGTGGCGCCACCTGCCCGCCGCCTACGACGACGCGGTGCGGCTGTCCGGGCTGGGCCTCGGCGACCTGCTGGGGCTGCTGGTGCACCCGCCGGTGCCGGACGAGGTCCCCCGCCGGCACCGCGCCGACTGGATCCGCTCGGTGCAGGCGTGGACGTGCCTGGGCATCGCGCACCACCGGGCCGACCAGCCCTGGCACCAGTCCGAGCGCAGGGCCGTGCTGGTGGATCTGGCGTACGGGCCCGAGGACTGGGTGTCGGAGATGGCGCTCGCGGCGATGATCGCCACCGCGTGGGTCGATCCGGGCGTGCGCGCCGACGTCGCCGAGCTGGTCGCCTGGCGGTTCATGGCGGCCGTGCAGGCGACCCGGAGCCGTCCCGTCACCGTGCTGGAGTCGCTGGCGCTCCTGGTGCGCGCCACCCCGGACGTGCATCCGGAGGTGCGCTCGCTCGCCGACGACGTCGTCGCGCCGCCGGACCCCCGCGCCACCGCGTAGCGGTCGCGCGGCGCGCCCGCCGGGCCGCTCGTCCGCCGCCCGTCCCGCCGCCGGTTCCGCGTCCGCGAGCCCCCTTTGACGCGCGGGTCTGGCCTGCCAAGCTGTGGGGCACAATGCGAAGAGGAGGCGCGGAGGCGAGGCACCATGATCGCGAGACCGGAGGGCGGCCCGCGCGTGGTCGTGGGGGTCGACGACTCCCCCGGCGCCCGGTGCGCCCTGTCGTGGGCCATCGGCGAGGCCCGGCTTCGCGGCCTGCCGCTGCTGATCGTGCACGCCGCGCCGCTGCCGCCGCACGTGTCGGCGGTGGGCCAGCTCGGCCCGGGGGTCACCGAGGCGCTGCGCTCGGCGGGTGCGGAGCTGATCGCGCAGCTGCTCGACGAGGTGGCCGACGGCACCCCGTGCGGGGTGGAGATGTCGGCGCTGGCGCTGGTCGGCGAGCCGGGCGCGGTGCTGGTGCGGCTGGCCCGCGAGGACGACATCCTCGTCGTCGGGCACGGCTCCCGGGGCCTGTGGTCGCGGCTGGTGCGGCCGTCGGTGCGGCTGCACTGCGCGCGGCGCAGCCGGGCCACGTTCGTGTGCGTGCGGCCGCCGGCGTTCGACTCGCTGCTGGGCGGCCTGGCCGGGCAGGACGACGGCCCCGAGCGCTCCCGGCTGCGCCGCATGCTCGGCTGGGGCGGGCGGCAGCACACCGCCTGACCGCGCCGCCCCAGCAGGCGCGGGTCAGGCCGGGGGCAGGTCCACCAGGCCGGCCAGCGCGGCCCGGTGCCGGTCGGGCGTGCCGAGGGCGATGGCCGACGACTTGGCGCGCTTGAGGTACAGGTGCGCGGGGTGCTCCCAGGTGAAGCCGATGCCGCCGTGCATCTGCACGCACTCCTCGGCGGCCTTGACCGCGACGGCCGAGCAGTGGGCCTGGGCGATCGCGACGGCGACGTCGGTGTCGGGGTCGCCGGAGGCCAGGCAGGACGCGGCGTAGCGGGCCACCGCGCGGGCCTGCGCGACCGACGTCCACAGGTCGGCGAGGCGGTGCTTGAGGCCCTGGTAGGAGCCGACCGGGCGGCCGAACTGGTAGCGGGTCTTCAGGTATTCCACGGTGGACTCCAGGCACCGCTCGGCCAGGCCGAGCTGCTCGGAGGCCAGCATGGCGGCGCCGGCGGTCAGGGCGGCGCGCACGGCGTCCTCGCCCTCCGCGACGCGGCGGGCGGGCGCCTTCGCCAGCGCGACGTCGCACAGGCGCCGGGTCATGTCCAGCGAGGTCACCGGGGTGCGGCGGGCGTCGGCGGCGTCCACCGCGTACAGGCCGCCGGGCGCGGGGACCAGCAGCACGTCGGCGGCGGCGCCGTCGGCGACGCCGGTGACGGTGCCGGTCAGCGCGCCGTCCTCCACCCGCACGGACGTGCCGAGCGGGCCCTTGGGCGCCGTGCTGAACGGCACCGCCACAACGGCGATCCGCTCCCCGGCGGCCAGCCCGGCGAGCAGGTCCGCCCCCGCGTCGCCGGCGGCCAGCAGCGCGGCGGTGGCCAGGACGGCGCTGGACAGGAACGGCACGGGCGCCACCGCGCGGCCGAGCTCCTCCATCACCACGGCGGTCTCCCGCCAGGACGCGCCCGCGCCGCCGCGCTCGTCGGGCACCGGCAGCCCGGCGCAGCCCAGCTGGACGGCCACGGCCCGCCACAGGTCCGCGTCGTACGGCTCGTCCTTCTCCAGGCCCGCCAGCACGCCCGTCCAGGGGCACCGGTCGTCGAGCACCCGGCGGACGCCGCCGCGCAGGTCCTCCTCGATCTCGCTGTAGAGCAGGTTCGTCACGGGCGTCCCTCCGTCGGCCCCGGGGTGGTCTGGCGCTGTTCCCGAACGACCCGTCACTTGGGCAGGTCCTTCCACGCCACGTCCTTGTCGACCCTGATCTCGCCGGGCAGGCCGAGCACCCGTTCGGCGATGATGTTGCGCAGGATCTCCGAGGTGCCGCCCTCGATCGAGTTGCCCTTGGCGCGCAGGTAGCGGTAGCCGGGCGAGCGGCGGGTGAAGTCCACCTCGGTGGGGCGGCGCATCGTCCAGTCGTCGTAGCGCAGGCCGTCCTCGCCGAGCAGCTCCAGCTCCAGCCCGGAGATCTCCTGGTTGAGCCGGGCGAAGGCGAGCTTGGCGGCCGAGCCCTCGGGGCCGGGGGCGCCGGCGGCCAGCTGCTGGCGCAGCCGCTCGCCGGTCAGCCGGGCGGCCTCGGCCTCCACCCACAGCCGCAGCAGCGCGTCGTGCAGGCCGGGGGTGCGCAGCTCGGGGCGGTCCCGCCACAGCCGCGCCACCACGCCGATCATGCCGCCCTCGCGGGGGACGGCGTTGCCGCCGATGGCGACCCGCTCGTTCATCAGCGTGGTGGTGGCCACCCGCCAGCCCTCGCCGACCTCGCCGAGCCGGTGCTCGTCGGGGATGCGCACGTCGGTGAGGAACACCTCGTTGAACTCGGCCTCGCCGGTGATCTGCCGCAGCGGCCGCACCTCGACGCCGGGCGCGGTCATGTCGCAGATGAAGTAGGTCATGCCGCGGTGCTTGGGCACGTCCGGGTCGGTGCGGGTGACCAGGATCGCCCAGCGCGCCTCGTGCGCCATGGACGTCCACACCTTCTGGCCGTTGACGACCCAGTGGTCGCCGTCGCGCACGGCGCGGGTGCCGAGCGCGGCCAGGTCCGATCCGGCGCCCGGCTCGCTGAACAGCTGGCACCAGATCTCCTCGCCCGTCCACAGCGGGCGCAGGAAGCGCTTCTTCTGCTCCTCGGTGCCGTAGGCCAGGATCGTGGGCGCGGCCATGCCGAGGCCGATGCCGTTGCGTTCGGGGTCGTTGCGCGGCGCGCCCGCCGCGGCGAACTCGGCGTCCACGACCGGCTGCAGGGCGCGGGGCGCGCCGAGCCCGCCCAGGCCCGGCGGGTAGTGCACCCAGGCCAGCCCGGCGTCGAACCGGGCCCGCAGGAACGCCAGCCGTTCCATACCGGACGGATCGTGGTCGGAAAGGAAGCTTCGGACCCGTTCGCGCAGGTCGTCGGCGTCCGGCGGTGCTGAGCTCAAGGGCTGACCTCCGTGGGACGAGCGGCAGCCGCGGCCGCGGCGCGCGACATACCAACTGGTCGGTACGGTCACCCTAGGAACAGCGCGCCGACCGCGTCAACGGCGCACCGGAATCCCGTTCGGATTCCCCGGGGCCCCGGCGCGCCGTCGCGGCGGGAGCGGCGGCCCCCGGTCAGCGGGACGGGGCCTCGCCCAGCTCAGCGGGCAGCGGGTCGCGGTGCAGCACCGTCAGGCTGGTGACGGCGCGGGTGAGCACCACGTACAGGCGGGCCAGGCCGCGCGGCTCGGCGGCCACGATGCCGGCGGGCTCGACGACGATGACGTGGTCGTACTCCAGGCCCTTGGCGAGGGTCGCCGGGACGACCAGCAGCCGCTCCCCGGCGCCGTTGTCCGGGCCGGCGTCGGGGCCGAGCAGCCCGTGCGGCACGCCCGCGTCGGCCAGCGCCCGCGCGTGGGCGGCGGCCGCGTCGTCGGGGACGATCACCCCGACGGAGCCCTCGCGGTCCAGCGCGCGGCGGGCCTCGGCGACGACGGCCTCGGCCAGGTCGGGCACCCGGCGCACCGTCAGCGCGTCCGCCCCCGCGCGCAGGGAGCGGGGCGCGGCCAGGCCGGGGGCGATGTGCGGCAGGAGCCGCGCCGCGTAGTCCAGCACCGCGCCGGGGACGCGGAAGCCCATCGTCAGCTCCGCCACCCGCCCGTCCCGGCCGAGGTGGCGCAGCACCTCGTCCCACGAGCGCGCCGACCAGGGGGTGGTGCCCTGGGCCAGGTCGCCGAGCACCGTCGCCGAGCCGGTGGCGCAGCGGCGGCCGAGCGCGCGCAGCTGCATCGCCGACAGGTCCTGGGCCTCGTCCACCACGATGTGCCCGAGGGACCGGGTGCGCTCGATCAGGTCGTTCAGCTCGTCCAGCAGGGCGCGGTCGGCGGCGGTCCACTTCGCCGACCGGTGCGACCGGGGCGGCCTGCGCCACAGCAGCGCGGCCTGCTCGTCCTCGTCGAGCACGCCCCTGGCGGCGGCGCGCAGCAGCTCGGCGTCCGACAGCAGGCGGTGCAGCACCTGTTCGGCGGTGACCTTGGGCCACACCTGGTCGACGAGCCGCTTGACCGGCCGGGACCGGGCCACCTGGTCCTGGACGCGGTCGTCGGGCGCCTCGCCGCGCTGCTCCATCAGCACCAGCACCCGGTGCGCCAGCCGCTGGGCGAACGCGGCGCGGCCGTTGGCGTAGCGCATCGTCCCGCGCAGCGACGCGGCGATCTCGCGCACCTCGTGGCCGGCGAGCCGGAACCGGCTGGCGCCGCGGGTGTACAGCAGGCCCTCCTCGGGCTTGCGGACCTGCCGCCACAGGGCCCGGTGCAGCACCTCGGCCATCCGGGCGTCGCCCTTGAGCGCGGCGACGTCGGCGGGCTCCTCGGCGGCGGGCGCGCCGAGCAGGTCGTCCACGGTGGCCTGGTCGACGCTGATCTCGCCGAGCGCGGGCAGCACCGCGGAGATGTAGGCCAGGAACGCGCGGTTCGGCCCGACGATCAGCACGCCGGAGCGGGCCAGCCGCTCGCGGTGGGCGAACAGCAGGTAGGCGGCGCGGTGCAGGCCGACGGCCGTCTTGCCGGTGCCGGGTGCGCCCTGCACGCACACGGTGTCGGGCAGGTCGGCGCGGACGATCTCGTCCTGGTCGGGCTGGATGGTCGCGACGATGTCGCGCATGGGCCCGGTGCGGGGCCGTTCGATCTCCCGGGTGAGGATGCTCGACGGGCCGAGCGAGCGGCCGTCGAGCGGCTCGTCCTCGTAGGCGGTCAGCTCGCCGCCCTGGAAGCCGAACCGGCGGCGCCGCCGCCAGCCCATGGGGTCGGCGGGCCCGGCCCGGTAGAAGGCCCGCGCGACGGGGGCGCGCCAGTCGAGCACCAGAGGACGGCCCTCGTCGCCGTCGTGGACGTGGCGCCGCCCGATGTACATGGTGGCGGGCAGGTCGCCGCCGGTCTCGCGCGCGTCCATGCGGCCGAAGAACAGCGGGGTGTCGGGCCGGTCGGCCAGCGCGGCGACCCGCTGCTCCAGCAGCGACTCCAGGAACTGCCGCGACACCCAGTCGGCGGCCACGTCGGCCGACAGCGAACCGGCGTGCTCGCGCATGCGCCGCAGCGCCGCCCGCGACTCGGCCAGGTGGGCCCGCTCGGCGGCGAGCACCGCGTCGGCGTCGGCGGGCTCCTGCTGCGGGGGCTCCTGCCGCGGGGACGCGGCCTGCCGGGGTACGGGGGGATCGGCCTCGCCGGAGTCCCGCTCCTCGGGCGATTCGCGCGCCACTGCCGTCGGGTCGGTAGGCATGCGTGTACTCCTCCGCGATGTGATGGCTGGGTGACGCCGGGACGTCATCGGCGTCAGACGAAACCACCAAGCCTATCCGCGCTCCCGATCATCTGGCGGTACTTCGCGGAGGAGCCGTCCGGATGCGGACGGGCGCGACGCGCGCCGCCCCGCGTCCGCGGACGCGGGTCGGCGGCGCCGGGAGGCGGGGCGTGGCTCAGCGGTGGCGGGCCACCTCGTAGGCGGCGCAGCCGATGAGCTCCAGGGACACCTGCAGGCGCTGCAGGCTGATGTTGCCCGCGACGGTGTCCTCGGGGGTGTGGTAGACGGGCTCCAGCTGGCTGGGGGCCTCCTCGCCGCGCCAGCTGAAGTTGCCCGCGGCGATGCCGCGCTCGTGGAACGCCTCGTGGTCGCTGGAGCCGCGGGCCGTCGGCCCCTCGGTCTGGCCGACGTAGCCGAGCCGCTCGGCCGCCGCGGCGACCGCGGCGGTGGTGGTGTTGTCCGCGCCGTCCACCGACAGCAGCCAGTAGGTGCCGGCGGGCGGGTGGCTGGTGGCGACCATGTCGTTCTGGAAGCAGCCGGTGATGCGGGCGGCCTCCGCGTCGTCCAGCCGCCCGACGTAGTGGCGGGCGCCGACCAGGCCGATCTCCTCGGCGCCCCACAGGCAGAAGCGGATGTCCTGCTGGGTGGGCAGGCGGCGCAGCACGCGGGCCAGCTCCAGGCACAGCACGGTGCCGCTGCCGTCGTCGTTGCCGCCGGGCGAGCCGGGCACGCTGTCGTAGTGGGCGCTGACGATGACCGCCTTGCCCCGCGGGTTGGGGAAGGTGGCCCTGCGCTCGGCGATCACGTTGTAGGAGGTCAGCCCGGTGTGCCGGGTCACCTCCAGGGACAGCCGCCGGACGCCGCCGCGGATGCGCGCGGCGTGGTACTCGGCGATGCCCAGCACCGGGACGTCCACCGGCTCGGCCAGGTTCGGGAAGAAGGTCGCCGCCTTGCGCTCGGGGTAGGTCGCGGACCGCACGTTGGCGATGAGCACGGCGGCGGCGCCCCGGGCGGCCGCGGCCTGCGCCTGGGCGAGCTCCTGGCCGGCGACCCGGGTGAACAGCGCGATCTTCCCGGTGAGGTCGGCGGCGACGGCGATGGCGGCGCCGAGGTCGGTGACGGGGCCCGCGGCGCGGCCCGCGGCG
>NZ_BAABDO010000172.1:0-10110 GCF_039539665.1 Actinomadura keratinilytica | reverse complement strand
TTCCCGGTCTTTTCCGGTAACCGCCCCTCCGTCACCGCTTTCGCGGCGCCTTCCGAACGGCTGTGCCATTTCATCAGATCCGGCCCGATTGTCAAATTCGGACCGCTCCCGGCGGTCCGCCCACACGCGTACGCGACGCCCGTAGAACGATCTTGCCGAGGAGAGATTGATGATGGTCCCCTTGGGACGGCCGCCGCACGTGGGCGTCTCGCTTCCCCTAGGGCCGAACGTACAAGTTACGTCCTCTGAGACGAGACGTCAAATCGGCGCCCGCACCGTCCACACGCCGCCATCTCGAGGACAGCCGACCGTGCGCTGGAGGCATCCGCGCGGTCCACGCAGTACCACCTGCGGCAACATGCTGGGCCCAGCTCGTTCTCGGGGCGCCCGCCCTCTCGCCGCACCGGGTCGGCTCGCTGGCATCGTCAGGCCCCGTCCGGCATCCCGGTCGGCGGATCGGCCTGCCTGATGCCGTGCGCTGGTCACTCTCCCCCTGCCCGAGTGATAGCCGTTCGCCCGATGGCCGGCGACGCTCGCGCGAGGTCGTGCGGTCACTGGACTCGCCTTGGGCGTGTCGTCAAAGTCTCATGGCCATCGGCAGGGCGGTCGACGTGACGGCGACTCGGAAGGACTCGGCGGTCCTGCAGTGGCGCGGGTGGCGGCCCCGTGCCACCGCCCGATGCGGTCGAAGCAGCGCTCGGCGACGCCGGCCGGCGATGGATGCGCCTGTCGAAGAGCGGCCACACGGTCCGCATCGACCGACCAGCCCGCAGCCACTTTGACGACGCTGCCTAGGGCGTGCTTCACAGTGCGGCGAGCGTCGCCGCCGTGATTCCGGTTGCAGAGACCAGGCCCGACAGCAGCAGCGGTCGTCCACCCGCCTTCGACCCGGCCGACCACCGGGGACGAGTGAGCGGGTCGGCAACCGGGGGCGCCTCCTCTGCCGCCCCTGTGGCCTTGCCGCCGTCATCGGCGGTCGTGCCGATCGGCAGGCCGGGACCGCCGCGAACGAAGGGCGGCCGCCCGTTTCCAACGCCCCGCCGACGGCACGCAACACGGACGAACTGCCGCGCCAGCCGGCTTGAGGTGACGCGCGGCATCGCCCTGCCGCGCCAGTCCAGCCCTTCACCACCGGGCCGGAGCACCCTGGCCGCCGCGCCGCTGCGGATTCACCATGACCTACCGGACACGCCCTTGGGCCGTGACTCGGAGTGAGGTGTGCGCCGTCGTGGCATCGTCGCCATGAACCCGGTCCCGGGCGACAAGGCCCGGCCGGCCACCGGGGCGGCCGGGTTGTGGAGTGCGGCGTCGGCCGCTTCGAGCGGCGCCGTGCCGTGGCCACCCGCCACGGCGCCACCAGGGCGTGTTGAGATACGCCGTCAACGAACGGCTCCACCTGCTTTCGGAACGCGACCAATCCGTTCCGACGTGTCGGTCGTCTGGCTGTTGCACCTGCGCTGTCGCTGGGTCTGCGCCTATGGGGCGCGCCGGCCCTCGACCGTCCGCGCGCCGCTCGAAGGGGGCTCCCACCAGGGCTGCGGCAGATACCGACGTGGCCGAAGACCATTCGTGTTCTCTAGGATCAAGAACCACGCATAGCGGGCAACCATCTACAAGAGCGACCCATCCCCCGATACCGGAGGTATTACATGAGCTACTACGGGCAGCAGCCGGGCTACGGCGGATACCAGCCGCCGGCCTCCCCGCCCCCCAACCACCTCGTATGGGCGATCCTGAGCACGATCCTGTGCTGCCTCCCTGCGGGCGTGGTGTCGATCGTCTTCTCCGCCCAGGTCAACTCCAAGTGGCAGGCGGGCGACTACCAGGGGGCGCAGAAGGCCTCCGACAACGCCAGGACGTGGGCGATCGTCTCCGCGGTCCTCGGGCTTGTGGTGACCGTCGCGTACCTCCTGCTGTACGTCGCCGCCAACGCCTGACGGCCGCCTTCGCACGGCACGTGATGACGAACGATCGCCGGTCCGCTCTGCCGACGCCGGGCGGACTGGCCGGCCGACTCGCCGCGCCGATCGGTGTGCTGCTGCTCACCTGCGCGGCGGTCCTGTACGTGGCGGCCGTCGACCCCAACGAGGACGGCCGCTATCCCACCTGCCCGTTCCTGGCTCTGACCGGGTACCAGTGCCCCGGCTGCGGTTCGCTGCGAACGGTGCACGCGCTGGCGCACGGCCGGCTCGGGGAGGCGCTCGGACTCAACGTGTTCGTGGTGGCCATGTTGCCGGTGCTGGCGTTCTTCTGGCTCCGCTGGACGATCGCCCGCGCCGGTGACCGGCCGACCCGCACCAAGGCGGGGGATCCACGGCTCATCTGGGCCCTGTTCGCGCTGATCATGGTCTTTTGGCTGGTGCGCAACCTGCCGTTCGGAGAGTTCCTCGCCGCCTGAGTCGGCGTCCTCCCAAACGAAACGGCGGCCACGACGGTTCGGCACTCCGCCCGGCCTCACTCGCCTGCGCGACGCCGCCGGGCCCCTACGCTGATCTGCGTTTCCCACCGGCGCCTGTCCGGGGCGGCCCCCCTGCATGCGGGGCCTCGCTTGCTGTGTGACAGGCGGCCTGGCATCGCCCCCCCTGGAGAGCGACAGAGTGCTCGCCCGCTGGTTCCCCCGACGAGGCATGCCGAACCGCATGCCGCCCTGCGCTGTCTGGTCAGCATGGTGGTTCTCGGCTTCGGACGGGTGCGGCGTGTCGCTTGATCAGCGTCCTGCAGCCGCTTCTCCGTCGGCCTCGGCTCGCCCGACCGGCAGAGCGGCGGGCGGGGCGTCGGGGAGAGCCGACGGTGATGGTGGTCGTCTCGGCCTGCCTGCTGCGGTGAACTCGCACCCCGCCTGGGCGGGGTTCTCCGCGGGCTTGCGGGCCGGTCCGCCCGTAGGCGCTTGCAGGCGGTGGCCGTCCGTTCCGGTGTCCGGGTGGTCACCTGCGGCCCGGCACCTCGTCGATCTCACGACTTCCCGACTCGACGCTGCGCCGCCCCCCGCCTTCCGGTAGCGGCTCGGGCACGGGTCCCGTCGGGCGCATGGCCCACGAAGCCGACAGCGGTTCTCACGGCAGTCCGTGCGGCGGGCGGCAGGGGCGCGGGGTGGTCAGGGGTTGCGGCGGCGGGCTGTGACTTCGATCTCGATGCGCATGCGGGGGTCGGCCAGGCCGCAGACGATCATGGTGGCGGCCGGGCGGGCGGCGGCGAAGTGGCGGCGGAGGACGGGCCAGCAGGGTTCGAAGTCGGCGCGGTCCGGGAGCATGTAGCGGACGCGGACGACGTCGGCGAAGCCGCAGCCCGCCTCCGCCAGGGCGGCGCCGATGTTCTGCAGGCACTGCTCGGCCTGTTCGACGACGTCGTCGGGGATGGTCATCGTCGTGTAGTCGAAGCCGGTGGTGCCCGAGACGTGCACCCAGTCGCCGTCCACGACGGCGCGCGCGTAGCCGATGTTCTCCTCGAATGCCGATCCGGAGAGGATCGCCCGGCGTTCGGTCATGTCCGCAACCGTAGGAGCGGGCGTTCCCATATGTCCAATACTGTGGGAGCGGGGCGGTGATATCAGTTGGCATATGACGCCACCGCCTCCCGAGCTGGATCTCCGTCAGCTGCGCGCGTTCGCGGTGCTGGCGGAGGTGCTGCACGTCGGACGCGCCGCGCAGGTTCTCGGCATCGCGCAGCCGCCGCTCAGCCAGCAGATCGCCCGGCTGGAGAGGCGGGTGGGCTGCAAGCTGTTCGAGCGGCATGCCCGGGGGTGACGCTGACCGCGGCGGGGCGGGAGCTGCTGCCGGCGGCCCGCGGCGCGTTGGAGCAGGTGGCGGGCGGGCTCGCGGCGGCTCGGCGGGTGGGCGCCGGGCTGGCCGGGCGGCTGCGCGTCGGGTTCGCCGCGTCGCCGGCGTTCACGGTGCTGCCGGAGGCGGTCCGCGCGTACCGGCGGCGGTTCCCGGACGTGGAGCTCGAGCTCCGGGAGCTGACGAGCGCCCCGCAGGCCGACGCGCTGCGGACGGGTGCGCTGGACGCCGGGCTCGTCCGCGAGTCGCCGACCGAGCCGGGCCTGGCCGGTGCGGAGGTGTGGCGGGAGCCGTTCGTGGCGGTGCTGCCGGACGGCCACCCGCTCGGCCGCGAGGAGGCCGTGGCGGTGGAGGCGCTGGCGGACGAGCCGTTCGTCCTGTTCCCCCGGGCGGCCGGTCCCGCCTTCCACGACCGGGTCACCGGGGTGTGCGCCGACGCGGGGTTCGCGCCGAGGGTGGTCCAGCGGGCGGTGGAGTGGCAGACGCTGGTGGCGTTCGTGGGGGCGGGGCTGGGGGTCACCATCGCCCCCGCGGAGGTGTCGCGGTTGCGGCTGGACGGGGTGGTCTACCGGCGGTCGGCGCCCGAGCCCGCGCCGACGGTCGTCACGCTGTGCTGGCGTGACGGCGACACCCGGCCGCTGCTGCGCGGGTTCATCGAGACCATGCGGGCCTTGGGAGCCGAGAAAGAGCAGGCGCCCCACCGGCGCGGGGGCCGGTGAGGCGCCGGGCGGTCATCAGGCGGCCGGGGCGGCCTCCGTGGTGCGGGCTTCGCCGGACTCCTGCGGGGGCCTGCGGGTGAGCACGTTGAACACCAGGTTGAGGATGATGGCCGTCAGGCTGCCGAGGGTGATGCCGCTGTTGAGGATGGCGGCGACGTCGCGGGGCATGTTCTCGCCGAAGGCGGGGACGGTCGCGGGCAGCAGCGCGACGCCGACGCTGATGGCCACGACGAGGGCGTTGCGTTCGTCGCGCAGGTCGGCCTTGGCGAGGGTCTGGATGCCGACGACGGCGACCATGCCGAACATGGCGACGGCGGCGCCGCCGAGGACGTCGCTGGGGATGGACGCGACGTAGGCGGCGGCCTTGGGGAACAGGCCCAGCACCATCATGAAGACCCCGGCGGCGACCACGACGAAGCGGCTGCGGACGCCGGTGAGGCGGACGAGGCCGACGTTCTGGGCGAAGCAGGTGTAGGGGAAGGCGTTCAGCGTGCCGCCGAGGAAGGTGGACAGGCCGTCGGCGCGCAGGGCGCGGGTGATGTCGTCGTCGGTGACGCGCCGGCCGACGATCTCGCCGGTGGCCTTGGCGTCGCCCACGGTCTCCACCACCGTGACCAGCATGACCAGCATCATCGCCACGATGGCGCCGATCTGGAAGGTGGGGGCGCCGTAGTGGAAGGGGGTGGTGACGCCGAACCAGTCGGAGCGGCCGACCTGGTCGAAGGTGGTGTCGCCGAGCAGGTAGGACACCAGGGTGCCGCCGACCAGGCCGAGCAGGACGGCGATGCTGCTGAGGAAGGGGCGGCGCAGCCGGTGCAGGAGCAGGATGAACAGCAGCGTGCCGCCGGCGTAGAGGAGGTGCTTCCAGCTGCCGAAGTCCTTGGTGACGGTCTTGGCCTCGGCGCCGCCCGCCGCGTCGGTGAGGGCGTTGGGCAGCAGCACGACGCCGATGACGGTCAGGACGGTGCCGGTGACCACGGGCGGGAAGAAGCGGACCAGGCGGCCGAGGAAGGGGGCGGCCAGGAAGGTGGCGATTCCGGCGGTGATGGTGCCGCCGTAGATGGCCAGCAGCGCCGCGGTGCCGTTCTCGGCGCCCTGCCCGATGGCGATCATGGGGGCGACGGCGGTGAACGTCACGCCCTGCACGATGGGCAGCCGGATGCCGATCCGCCAGAACCCCCAGGCCTGGATGATCGTGGCGATGCCGCAGGTGAACAGGTCGGCGTTGATCAGGTAGACGAGCTGCTCGTCGGACAGGCCGATCGCGCCCGCGACCAGGATGGGCACCACGACGGCGCCGGCGTAGAACGCCAGGACGTGCTGGAAGCCGTAGAGCGCCAGCCTGGGGACGGGGAGCACCTCGTCGACGGGGTGCTTGCGGGGTTCGTCTTGGGCCATGTCCGTGTCGCCTTCCCGAAGGTAGAGCGCCCGCCGCCCCCGGGCGCGCCCGTCGAGGCGCGTGCCCGGGCCCGCTCGGAAGGGGCTTGGAACGATCCGGACCGTGGGCGGAGCCGTCCGCTGTCCGGTGACGTGGAGCCGGTCGGCCGGGGCTGTTCTGCCTGTACCGTCCGACATCGTAGAGAAGGCCGCCTATGTCCGAGGGCGCGGCCCGCTCCGGAGGCGTCAGGTGACGGCGACGATCCTGGCCTCGGCCAGGCGCCCGTCGCGGATGTCGAGTTCGCCGATGGTGCCGTGGGGCTGGCGGCGCCGGTCGGTGGGCGAGCCGGGGTTGAAGACGCGGACGCCGTCGCCGGTCTGGTCCATGGGGATGTGGGAGTGGCCGAACACCACCAGGTCGGCGTCGGGGAACCAGCGGCGCATGCGGGCCGTGCGGCCCTTGGCCTGGCCGCTGTCGTGGACCATGGCGACGCGCAGCCCGTCCAGGTCGAGCTCCAGGCGTTCCGGGGCGCCCCAGGCGGCCACGTCGGGGCCGTCGTTGTTGCCCAGGACGGCGTGGACGGGCGCGTAGGCGGACAGTTCGTCGAGGACGTCGGCCGTGCAGACGTCGCCGGCGTGCAGGATCACGTCGGCGCGGCGCAGGTGCTCGGCGACCCGGGGCGGGCAGGAGCGCCAGCGCCGCGGCGCGTGCGTGTCGGAGACGACCACGACCCTCACGGTGTCATTGTCTCAGCGGGTGGACGCGCACCGGCAGGGACTCCCAGGCGCGCAGGGTGTTGTTGAGGTGCCGCCGGGGCGCGCCCAGGGGTTCGATGCGTTCGACGCGGCGGGCCAGGGCGGTGAGCAGGGCTTCGGCCTCCAGGCGCGCCACGTGCTGGCCGACGCACTGGTGGATGCCCATGCCGAAGCCGACGTGGCCGGACGGGTCGCGGGACAGGTCGAACGCGTCGGGGTCGCGCCAGCGCCGGGGGTCGCGGTTGGCGGCGCCCAGGAACATCAGCACCTTGCTGCCGTCCGGTATGCGGTGGCCGGCGATGACGACGTCGCGGGTGGCGGTGCGGAAGAACGTCTGCACGGGAGACTGCCAGCGC
Source organism: Actinomadura keratinilytica (assembly GCF_039539665.1). NCBI lineage: Bacteria > Bacillati > Actinomycetota > Actinomycetes > Streptosporangiales > Thermomonosporaceae > Actinomadura > Actinomadura keratinilytica. Next base: position 3,126 of record NZ_BAABDO010000172.1, on the reverse strand, counting down.
ACCGCCTCGTCGAACGCGACGCGTGCGAGTGCGGGGTCGTCGACCAGGCGGCGCCACTGGTCGGGGTGGGCGGCGAACGCGTGCAATACCGCGGCCAGGCCGTGCACGGTGGTGTCCACCCCGGCGGTCAGCAGGGAGCGGACGACGAGCGGGGCCTGGTCGTGGGTGATGTCGCCGCGGTCGGCCGCCGCCCAGATCTGCGCGCCGAATCCGCCTGCGCCAAGCCGTTCGCGGCGGCACTGCTCCCCCACCCAGCGGGCGAGTTCCGGTACGCGCGGCTCGCCCTTCTTCACCAGGGCGTTGGGCGGGCCGAAGGCGTTGAAGGCGTGGTCGCCGTATGGGAGGAGGTTGTCGCGGCCTTCCTTGGGCAGGCCCACGGCGTCGGGGAACACGCGCAGGGGGAACGCCTGCGCGAGGCGGGTGACGGCGTCGAACTCGTCGCCGTCCGCGAGTACCTCCTCCACGAGCTTTTCGGCGTCGGGGAACCACGCCTCCCGCAGGCGCCGCAGCGCGCGCGGGCCGAGGATCTTCGCCAGGACGGCGCGGGGGGCGTCGTGGCGGGGCGGGTCGGCCTCCAGGAGGAGGCTCGGGGGGCGCCAGGGCTTCTCGTAGCGGAAGTTGCTCAGGCCCACCCCGGCCCCCGACTGCAGGGACTGCCAGTCGGTCAGGGCGGCGTGCACGTGTTCGTAGCGTGCCAGGGCGTAGACGTCGTAGCGGGTCAGGTGCACGACGGGCCCGGCGTCCCGGAGGGCGGCGTGCAGGGGGAAGGGGTCGTCCAGGACGTCGGGGGCGAACGGGTCGGCGTCGCTGGAGGGCAGGGCGGCCATGGTCATGGGGGGCTCCTCCGGGGTCACAGGTCGAGGACGAGGCGTTCGGAGCGGGCGCGGGACACGCAGATGAACATGCAGTCGCCCGCGGCGCGCTCGTCGTCGTCGAGGATCGAGTCGCGGTGGTCGGGGACGCCGTCGAGCACGCCGGTCTCGCATGTGCCGCACACCCCCTGCCGGCAGGACGACAGGACGCCGACGCCCGCGGCGGCGACGGCCTGGAGCACCGACTGCCCGGGGGCGACCTGCAGCGACAGGCCCGAGCGGCGCAGCTCCACCTGGAACGCCTCGTCGCGGGCGGCCCGGCCGCCGGTGTCGCGGGCGGCGAACCGCTCGGTGCGCAGCAGGCCGGGCGGCCAGGCGGCGCAGCGGCGTTCGACGGCGTCGAGCAGCGGGGCGGGGCCGCAGCAGTAGACCTTGGTGTCGGGCCTGGCCTCGGCGGGCAGCCAGGCGGGCAGGTCGAGCAGGCCGTGCTCGTCCTGCGGCACGACGGCGACCCGGTCGCCGTAGGGGGCGAGCTCGTCGAGGAAGGCCATGCAGGCGCGGGACCGGCCGCCGTACAGCAGCCGCCAGTCGGCGCCGAGCAGGTCGGCCTGGCGGATCATCGGCAGGAGCGGCGTGATGCCGATCCCGCCCGCGATGAACAGGTAGCGGTCGGAGGGCACGAGCCGGAAGTTGTTGCGCGGGCCGCCGATGGCGACGGTGTCGCCCTCCTCCAGCACGTCGTGGATGTAGGCCGAGCCGCCGCGTCCGCCGGGTTCGCGCAGCACGCCGATGCGGTAGGCGTGGGCGTCCCAGCGGTCGCCGCACAGGGAGTACTGGCGGGTCAGGCCGCCGGGCAGCACCAGGTCGACGTGGGAGCCGGGGGTCCAGTCGGGCAGGCGGCGCCCGTCGGGCGCGGTCAGCGTCAACGCGACGACGCCGTCGGCCACGGGGGTCTTGGCGGCCACGCGCAGCCGCATCGCGGCGGGGCCGGGCGGGACGCGCTCGCTCGCGTGGGCGGGCAGGTCTGTCGCCATGGGTCCTCCTCGTCACCAGGGGCAGGGCACCAGGGGCAGGGCACCGGGGGCAGACCGAGCATGATTCGCATGTGGCGCGCGTCACCAGAGCCTTCTCGTTGAATGAGAGAGGCCGGGGGCGGGTCCCGGTCAGGGGCGGGGCATGCCGGGGCGCATCGCGCGGGTGACGCCCCGCGCCGCGGCCTTGAGGGCGGGGATCTGCATGCGGGCGTTGTCGTCGTTGGGCACGACCACCGACAGCGCCGCCACCACCGCGCCGTCGGCGTCGCGCAGCGGGACGGCGATGCCGGCGGCGCGTTCGTCGACGTGGCCGCGGCAGAACGCCACGCCGCTGCGGCGGACGTCGGCGAGCACGGCGCGCAGCCGCCCGGGGTCGGTGACCGTGTGCGGGGTGTAGGCGGCCAGCGGCCCGGCCAGGACGCTCTCCTGCAGGTCGCGCGGGGCGTGGGCGAGCAGCACCAGCCCGCTGGACGACACGTGCGCGGGGAGCCGCCCGGCGATCCGGGTCAGGTTGACCACGGCCTCGGGGGACGACAGCCGTTCGATGAACAGGACCTCGCGGCCCTCCAGCACGCCGAGCTGGGTGTGGTGGCCGACGACGGCGTGCAGGTCCTCCATGTACGGCATGGCGGCCTCGCGCAGGGTCAGCGCGGGAGAGGCGCGGGACGCCAGCTCCCACATGCGCACGCCGATGCGCACCCGCCGGTCGGGGTCGCGCCGCAGCCACCCGTGCCGCACCAGCTCGTCCACCAGCCGGGAGGCGGTGGCCACGTGCAGCCCGGCCCGCCGGGCGATCTGCGTGACGCCCAGGGCCTGGTCGTCCGGGCCGAACGCCTCGAAGATCCGCACCACCCGGGACAGGACGGACTCGCCCGCCACCGACGTCCTCATGGGCCATGGTGGACGCACCGGGGGCCGTTGCGTCCACGCACGTTTCCGCTGGGCGGAAGCCGCGGTTGCTCACGCGGGTGAGCGACGGCCGCCCGATCTTTGTCACGGCGTGAATTACCGCGGCGGGGACTCCTTGGCATCCTTGGACGGCGCCCCCGCGCGAAGGCGCCCGCCCCCCCGCTCGAACCCCGTTCGCGCACGGCACGTCCATCGTCACGGGAGGATCACAGGTGGCACGCACAGCGATCCGACGTCACGCGATGGCGCTCCTCGTCGTGCCCGCGCTGGCCCTGACGGCCTGCGGCGGGGGCGACGACGGCGCCCTCGGCGGCGGCCAGGACGCGGCATCGCCGACCGCGGCGTCCTCCGCCGCCCCCTCCGGGGCCGCG
>NZ_BAABDO010000171.1:0-10336 GCF_039539665.1 Actinomadura keratinilytica | reverse complement strand
CCCCCGGCCCCGGCGGCCGGGGCACGGGCGGACGCGGCCCCGGGGGGCGCGGCACCGGCGGCCCGGCGTCCTCCGGCTCGTCGGCCGACGCGAGCAGGTCCTGCAGCCGCTGGTGGACGTCCTCGAACACCGCCACATGCCGCGACACCGGCGTGCCGCCCAGCTCCGTCAGGCGCGCCAGCACCAGGTCGACGCGCGGCTCGCCGGTCGGCTCCGGCGGCGGACCGGCGGGGACGACCGCCTCGGCCACCCCCTCCCGCGCCCCGGCCTCCCCGCCCTGGGGCGGCCCGCCGGGCGGGGCGGGCGCGTGCTCCGGCGCGGCATGAACGGCCCGGTCCGACGGCTCCACGGGCTCCTCCACGGCCTCGCCAGACATCACCTGCAACCTCCAAGAAGACCCCGACCGCGCACCGCGGGTCGCCTCCGGCTCCGTCAGAACGCTACCGTCCCTTCACGACATCGTTGTCGACCGAACGGGGAACGGCCTGACCATGGCGAACGAGGAGGACTGCCGCGCGGCGCTGGGGCGGATCACCGAGCGGCTGGCCGAGGTGGACGAGGAGCGGCTCGCCGAGCACGTCGTCGAACGCACGATCAGCTGCCGCATTCCCGACCTGAGGCTCGCCTACCGCTCCCGGATCCACGCCGGCGGCCTGGATCCCTTCGAGCCCACCGACGACCCCAAGGCCGCCCAGGTGCGGATCACGGTGCGCAGCGACGACCTCGTGGCGCTCGCCAACGACGAACTGCACCCCGCCCGCGCGTTCACCAGCGGACGGCTGAAGGTGGAGGCGAGCCTGCTCGACCTGCTGCGCCTGCGCAAACTGCTGTGAGGTCCCGCCGCCGAGCGCGGCGGGGCCCCGGGGGCTCGCGACACCCCTACGAGCGGCTCTTGTGCTCCTTGTACGCCCGCGGCAGCCTGAAGCCGCGCTCGGCCATGACGGCGCGCAGCCGGTCGGGGTAGTCGGTGATGATGCCGTCCACGCCGTCGTCGATGAGCTTGTTCATGGTGGCCTGGTCGTCCACCGTCCAGGGGATCACCTTCAGGCCCAGCCGGTGCGCCTCGTCCACCATCGTCCGGGTGACGTACGGCCGGTAGTCCGGGTCGGTGGCCTTGCCGTTCTGCGGGAAGCCGTGCACGGGCGAGAACGCCGACGCGCCGAACGACTTCACCGCCCGCAGCGGGTCGCCGCCGAAGTCGTCGATGTCGATGCCGCCCAGCCACGGCGACCTGCCGGGCCGCCCCACCTGCAGGAAGTCGTGGTCGGTCAGCGCGACCAGCGGCAGCCTCGGCTCCACCCGGCGCATCCGCATCAGCGCGCCCCAGTCGAAGCTCTGGATCGTCACCTGCCGCACCATCCGCGCCCGCCGCACCTCACGCGCGGTGACCTGCACGAACTGCTCGCGCGGCGCCGTCTCACCGGGCGCCCCCGCCTCCACCTTGGTCTCCACGTTCAGCTTCACGCCGTACGCGCGGTACCGGTGGACGAGCCCGAACACCTCCCGCAGCAGCGGCATCCGCTCCCCGGGCTCGGCGCGCTGCCCCGGGAACTCCGGCAGCGTCTGCGAACCGCAGTCCAGGGTGCGGACCTGCTTGAGCGTCAGCGTGTTGACGTACTTGCCGACGTAGGGGTACTCCGGATCGCCCGGGACGGCCGGCCCCGTGTCCCGGCACTTGCGCCCGTCGACCCGGCGGTCGTGGGTCACCACGGCCTGCCCGTCCTCGGTGATCTGCACGTCGAGTTCCAGCGTGCTGACACCGAGCCGCAGGGCGTTGGCGAAGGCGGGCAGCGTGCTCTCCACCACCAGCCCCAGCCCGCCCCGGTGGGCCTGCAGATCGAACGTCCGCTGCCTCGGCCCCGGCTCGGCGGCGGCCTGGGCGGTCCCTGCCGCCGTCAACACGAGCGCGCCCGTCAGCGTCGCCGCGAGGACGACACGGCGCCATCTGGTCATGATCGTCTCGCAATCCCTTCCGTTCCGGCGGGCCGCACGGCCCGTGGGACACGGTGCGCCGCCCCAGAGTGCACCAAGTGATTCCGAGACAAACGATCAGTAGCCCCCACGCGAACAAACCGAACCCCACCCCAGCACACCGACCACAACACCCACCACGCCCCTCCGCCCCGGGGCCTTCCAGAGCGGGCCGGATGGCCGCAGCCCGGGGGCGGGCGGACCGCGAGGCGCTGCGGGCGGTCAGGCCAGGGACAGGCGGTCGAGGGCGGCGGCGACGGACTTCGGGGCGGCGGGTCGCTCGTCGCGCCAGGCGGCGGCCGCCAAGGCGCGCAGGCCGTCGTACGGGTCGCCGCCGCCGGTCAGTTCGATGACGTCGTCCGTCCACCGGGCGGTCCACCCGGCGCACTCGAAACGGCCGCCGGACCCCCGCACGGGCGGGTGGGGCACGAGCAGACCCGTCAGGTCCGGCGCCAGGAAGGTGGGGCGGTGCCGGGGCGGCGCGGTGAGCGCCGTCAGCGGGTCCGTCACCCCGGTCAGCACCAGCAGACTGTCGGCGCCGCCGTTGCGGGCGCCCTCGATGTCGGTGTCGAGCCGGTCGCCCACCACCAGGGGCCGCCGCGCGCGGGTGCGCAGGATCGACTCGCGGTGCAGGGGGCGCTCCGGCTTGCCCGTCACGATGGGGTCCACGCCGGTCGCGGCCCTGATGACCTGCATCAGCGCGCCGTTCCCGGGCTGCTGCCCGCCGGCGCCCGCGGGGATGGTCAGGTCGCCGTTGGACGCGACGAACAGCGCGCCGTCGCGTACGGCGCGGGCGCCCTCGGCGATCAGGTCGTACGACAACCGCGGATCGTAGCCCTGCACGACCGCGGCCGGCCGTTCGGACGCCGACGACACCGGACGCAGCCCCTGGGCGTACAGCGCGTGCCTCAGGCCCATGCCGCCGACGACGAGCACCGCCGAACCCTGCGGCAGCCGTTCGGCCAGCAACCGCGCCGCGGCCTGCGCCGACGTCACCACGTCCGCCGCCTCGGCCGGAACCCCCACCTCGGTCAGCAGCGCGGCGACCGCCGAGGGCGTACGGGAGGCGTTGTTGGTGACGAACGCCAGCCGCTGTCCGGCCGCACGCGCCTTGGCCAGGGAATCGGCGGCGGCGGGCACCGGGCGGTGCCCGATGTAGACCACGCCGTCGAGGTCGAGCAGTGCGACGTCGTACTCCTCGCACAGCGGCCTGTCGCAGCCCTTCATCGCGTCCCTTCTGCTCGGAGGGTTCCAGCCCGATCGTAGGGGCCGGTCATCTGCGGGACGCGAGGGTGGCCCGGGCATGCCGCAGCGCGTTGGCGTAGTCCCTGTTGTCGGGCCGCATGGCGACCGCGAGCGCGAGGTACTCCACCGCGCCCTCGAAGTCCCCGAGGCGGCTGAGCGACAGCCCCAGGCCGAACAACGCGTAGTCCTCGGCGGGGTCGGCCTCGACGATCCAGCGGAAGCTGTCGGCGGCGTCACCGTAGCGCCGCGCCCCGAACTGGGCGCGGGCCAGCGCCTCCCGGATGCTGCGCGAGGACGGCTCGGCCTCCGCGGCCCGCGACAGCAACTGCAGGGCCGCCGCCGCGCTTCCCGCCTTCAGCAGGCTCAGCCCGCGCGTGTACCACTCGTACACGCCGCCGTCCGGGCCGCCGGGATCATCACCGGGAGCGTCCTGCGGGGAATCGTCCGGCCGTCCCGGTCCTTCAACACTCATGTGGACCTCCCCTCGGACTCCGGGTCCCTTCGACCGTACCCGGGCGCGGACGATGCGGCGATCGCGGATTAGCATGCCCACGGTGAACGACGATCTCCCCCTCGGAGCGGACGCCGAAGAGTTCAGCGCCCGCGTCTTCGGGGCCGCCGAGCCGCCCTCCGGCGGCGGCCTGGAGCTGGCGCCGTTCCGCGGAGTGCGGTTCGCCCCGGAGGTCGTCGGCGACCTGGCGGCGGTGACCACCCCGCCGTACGACCTGATCGACGACGCGGAGGTGCGGCGGCTGCTGGCCGTCGGCGGGCACAACATCGTCCGGCTGATCCTTCCGCCGACCCCGGAGCAGGCGCGCGACACGCTGCACGAATGGCTCGCCCAGGGCGCGCTGACCACCGACCCCGAGCCGTCCCTGTACGTCTACGAGGTCGCGGACGCCCGCAAGGTCCTGCAGCGCGGGCTCATCGGCGCGCTCGCCCTCCGTGCGGAGGCGGACCGGGTGGTGCTGCCCCACGAGAACGTCTACCCCGGCCCGGTCCGCAACCGCCTGGCCCTGATGACCGCCGTCCAGGCCGATCTGGAACCGATCTTCCTGGTGTACGAGGGCGACGGCGACGCCGCCGACATCGTCGACGAGACCGCCGGCGGCGCTCCCCTGCTGTCCGTCCGCACCGACGACGGCCTCGAACACCGCCTGTGGCGCATCACCGAACCGCACCTGCACGCCCGGATCGCCGCCGACCTGCGGCCCCGCCGGGCACTGATCGCCGACGGCCACCACCGGTACGCCGCGTACCGCACTCTGCAGGCCCGCCACCGCGCCGCGGGCGACGGCCCCGGCCCGTGGGACCACGGCCTGGCGCTGCTGGTCGACGCGAGGCGCTACCCGCCGCACTTGGGCGCCATCCACCGCGTCCTGCCGGACCTGCCGCCGCACGTCGCCGTGGACCGCGCCGCGCGGTTCTTCAAGGTCACCCCCATGCCGCCCGACCTCGGCGAGGCCGCCGCCCGCCTGGCCGACGCACCCCGCCCGGCCTTCCTGCTGGCCGGCGGGGACCGGCCGCACCTGCTCACCGCCCCCGACCCGCGCCGCCTCGGCGAGGCGATGTCCTGCGGCCACTCCCCGCGGTGGCGCGGTCTCGACACCGCCGTCCTCGACCGCCTCCTCATCGAGCGGGCCTGGAACGTTCCGGAGGACGAACGCAGCGTCGAAGTGGTGCACCACGATCCCGCGGCCGCGCTGGACCGGGCCCGCCGCACCGGCGGCACCGCCGTGATCCTCAACCCGCTCGAGGTCGAGGACGTCCTCGCCGTCGCCGACGCCGGCGAACGCGTCCCCCGCAAATCGACCTCCTTCGGCCCCAAGCCCCGCACCGGCCTCGTCCTGCGCCTCCTCCACTGACGGCGAGCCGACGGGCCGCTGGGTCGCGTCGGCGGATCACGGTGGATCCACAGCACGCGGTGATCACGCCCAGTAGCGCGCCCGGCATAGCGGGCGGCGCCACCGCGCCGTCACCCGAACCGGTTGACGACGCTGCGGCGGCAACGCAGCGGCCGCAGCACAAACGAACAGGCGACCACCACCCCGCCCCGCCCGCAAACAGCACCCACACGCCACGAACCAGCACACAGCGAACAACCCGACCGCCAAGAACCACCAGACAAGGCCCGGGCATGTCCGGCAAATCACGGTGCACCCACAACAGCACGCTCATCACACCCGCTAGGAGTGCTCGACATGGCGGGCGGCGCCACCGCGTCATCACCCGAGCCGGTTGACGACACCGCGACGGCAACGCAGCGGCCGCATCGCAGCGCCGCCCCGCACCGGCGGTGCCACGGGGCCGCACGGGTGGCGGACGACTCAGTGCCAAAATCCGCCAGACAGAGGCCACAGGCACCCGGCGGGCAGGAAGCGGCGCGGTGACCGGCTGTGCGCCCTGACGAGAGCTGCCGCGCCAGGCGGTCAAGTCGTCGAGGGCGCGGGCGTCGAATGGTCCGCGTGTGACCGGATCGGCCACGTGGCGGAGGCTCGGGACACGTGGGCGGTCCGCGACCAGACGCCACGAGACGCCCTTCACCCTGGCCGTCAGCGGACGCCGGACGAGGTCGTCGGCCGGCCTGCCGCACCTGTCGACGCGGTTGACGTGCATCACCGCCTCCTTCCGTCCCCGCAACCATCCGGCATCCGGGAAGGCGGGCGAAAGGCCGCGCCGGAACTGTGGATAACCGGGCGACACGGAGCGATGATCGTCCAATGGACACCACGATCACGCCGCTGGGCGGCGATGTGTACGAGATCGACACGCGGATGGCGGGGTACTCGGGCATCACCGCGGGTTATCTGATCCTGTCCGACCGGCCCTGCCTGGTGGAGCCGGGCACCGCCGGGTCGGCGCCGGTGGTGCGGCGGGCGCTGGACGAACTCGGAGTCGGCCCGTCCGATCTGGCGACCGTGGTCGTCACGCACATCCATCTCGACCACGCGGGCGGCGTCGGGGACATCGCGAAGATGTATCCCGACGCCGAGGTCGTCGTCCACGAGAAGGGCGCGCGGCACCTGGCGTCGCCGGAGCGGCTGATGCGCAGCGCGCGCATGGTGTACGGGGATCAGCTCGACACGCTGTTCGGGGAGCTCAAGCCCACGGAGGCCGCGCGCATCCGCGCCGTCGAGGACACCGGGGTGATCGACCTCGGGGGCGGGCGGAGGCTGGAATCGCACTACTCCCCGGGGCACGCCAAGCACCACGTGGGACTGTTCGACTCGCATACCGGCGACCTCTACGTGGGGGACGCCGCCGGCGTCTACATCCCCGAGACCAAGGACGTGCGGCCCGCCACGCCGCCCCCCGACTTCGACCTGGACACGGCGCTGGCCTCACTGCGCAGGTTCCAGGCCCTGGAGCCGCAGCGGCTGCTCTTCGCCCACTACGGCCCCGTCTCGGACGTGACGGAGACGCTGGAGCGCTCCGCCGAAGAACTCCGCGTCTGGGTCGACACGGTGCGGGAGGCACGCGACCAGGGATTGGACCTCGACCACGCCGTCGCCATGGTCCGCGACCGCACCAAGGAGCGTTACGCCCTCACCCAGTCCGAGGCCGACCCCGAGCTCGCCGCCAAGTACGAAATGCTCAGCGGGATTGAGAGCAACGTCGCGGGCATCATGCACTCCCTCGACAAGACCGGGCAAGGGTGAGGCGGCGGGCGCCGAAGCGGGTGCCTTGACGTTGTAAGGTTCCGTTTGATCGCGGCAGGGGGAGACGGACGGCCGCCGGCGGAGTCAGCGGCGGAACGGGCCGGTGACCTCGTAGGTGCAACCGTCCGTCCCCGCCACGAAGCCGCTGGTCCCCCGCTGCGACGAGAAGTACAGGCGGCTGCCGTCGGGCGAGAACGCCGGCCCGGTGATCTCGGACTCGTCATGGCCGAGGACGCGCAGGAACGGGGCCACCACACCGTCCGGTGTGATCACGTTGATCTCCATGTTGTCGCCGTCCTCGGCGACGTACAGGTCTCCGGAGCGCGTCCCGGTGATGTTGTCCACGCCCGCGAGAGGGGGCTCGCCGGTGGTGACGAGGTCGTCGTCGTAGGCGAGGTCCAGCCGTTCGGCGGCGGCGTCATACGCCCACACGCGGTTGTCCCCCTTGGTGGTGAAGTAGCAGACGCCGCCGGTGTAGTAACAGCCCTCGCCCCCCTTGAAGCGCATGGCGCCCGGCACCTGATCCCGGGTAGGCGTCAGCCAGATTTCCGGGTTGGGCACCCGCGCCCACGTGACCTCGCCCGTACCGGAACCGACGAGGACCTCCAGCGTGCCCGCGGACAGATCCCCCCACGTCGAGGGCCGGAACCGGTAGAAGCAGCCGTCCGGCTGGTCCTCGGTGAGATAGACGACCTGGCGGTCGGGGTCGCACGCGGCGGCCTCGTGCTTGAAACGCCCCATGGCCGCGCGCGCCCGGGCGGAGCGCTCTCCCTTGGGGTCGGTCTCGTACACCAGGCCGAAGTCGTGTTCCTCGCAGGACAGCCACGTCCCCCAAGGGGTCGCTCCGCCGGCGCAGTTCACCGACGTGCCGTTGAGGATGCGGTACGCCGAGACGATCTTCCCCGTCGCGTCGAACCGTACGGCTGACACACCCCCGACGAGGGGAACCTCGGAGTTGCTCACGTAGATCCACCCGTCGCCGTCCGGGAAGCACGCCCCACCGTCCGGGGCGGGATGCCAGGTGTACCGGGTGCCCTCCACGCGCCGCAGCGACCGGGCGATGACACGGCTGGTGAACCCCTGGGGCAGCCGGATGCCGTTCTCGTCCGCCGGCAGCAGGGGCCCGTACGGGCCGGGCCCCGGCTGCGCGGGCCCTGCGGCGAACGCCTGCTGCCACAGGGCCCCGGAGAATGCGGCCGTACCGCCCGCGACGGCGGTCGTGCGGAGGAAGGTGCGTCGGCTCGGACCTGTCGTCGGCATGGCGCTCCTCACACGCTCGTCAACGATCACGTGGAGTCGACCACCGGCATATGGCACCGGCACCCCCGAACGACCACGATTCCGTGAACATCGCGCGAAGCGCAGCACCCGTCAAGATTTCGGGCGGGATCCGCTCAGTCGGCGGACGTGTTCCGCTCCTCTCCGCGGCCCTCCGCCGGGCCCTCGCCGTCCTGCGCGGCTCCCGCGCCGCTCACAGCGCCCTCCGCGCCCGCTGAGGCGTCCGCGCGGCCTTCCGGCCGGGCGACCGGCTCCCGGAACACCACGGAGATCTCAGGCGCCTCGTCGCCCGCGTCGGCCGGTGCCGGACGATCGCCGTCGCGCGTCGCGTCGTCGGCGGCGGATGCGTCCGCCGGTGCCGCGGGCGTCGCCTCGGCGGCCACGGGCTCCTGGAACACCACGGAGATCTCCGGAGCGTCCGGGACGGTGCCGCGGGGCCCGCCGGCCGCTTCGGCTTCGCCGGCCGTCGCCGGTGCGTCGCCGGCGTCGTCGGTCCGGGGGGTTTCGGCGGCCTCCGCCGGCTCCTCGCCGGTCGGCGACGGCGGCGCCTCATCGGAGTCCGCGGGCTCCGCGCCCGACTCGTCCTCCTCGGTGTCGATGATGTGGAGGCCCTCGAGCTCCGCGTAACGCTCGGCCGCGTCGGTCTCCCCGTCACGGTCGGCCGCCGCGGCGCGGGCGAACCAGTCGCTCGCCTCGTCGCGCCGTCCTGCGGCCTCCAGCGCGTCGGCGTAGGCGTAGAACAGCCGCGCCGACCAGGGACGCAACCGGCGGTCCTTCAACTCGGGCACCTGGAGGGCGACGACCGCGGCCTCGTACTGCTGCAGGTCCCGCCGCGCCCCCGACTCCACGATGCGCAGTTCGATCCGGCCGGCCTGGTCGAGCCGTGCGCCCTCGGCGGACTTGATGAGGTCGAGCGCGCGCTCGGGGCGCCCCATACCCCGCTCGCAGTCGGCCATGACGGGAAGGTAGGCGTCGCCCCCCGTCCCCAGACGGCGCGCCGCGCGCAACTCCGCGAGCGCATCGGACCACTCTCCCGCACGGTAGGCGGAGAGCCCCGCGGCCTCCCGGACGATCCCGACGCGGGAGGCGAGCCGCCGGGCCGCCTTGGCGTGCGCGTAGGAGGTCTGCGGGTCCTCTTCGGAGAGACGTCCCGCCATCACCAGATGCCGGGACACCCGTCCGGCGAGGTCCTTCGGCAGGGCACGCAGCTCCGCGCGCACCTCGGCGTCCAGTTCACTGCCCGTGACGTGCTCCGGCACCGCCGGCTCGTCGTACTTGGGCGTGTGCTCCTCGCGCCCCTGGGCGGCCTTGCGTCGGGCGAGCTTGTCGCGGGACGGGCCGTAGGGGCGTCCCGCGGCCTTCTTCTGCCCTCGCGGACCCGGTGCGCCGCGCCGCCTGTCGGCGACGCGCCCACGGTCCTGGGACCGGTCGCGCCCGTGCTCGCGTTCCCTGTCGTGGTCGTGATCGCGGTCCCGCTTCCAGGCGCGGTCCCGCACCTCGTCCTGGGCCCGGTCGCGGTCGCGGAAGCGTCCCTTGGCGCGCTGCGCCTCGAATCGCCTGGACGCGCCAGGGCGTGCGGTGCGCCGCTCCTCGCGGTCCTTGCCCGAACCGGTGTCGAAGGGACGTCCGGGACGCCTGTCCTCGCTGCGCGGGTTCCGGCGAGCGTCGGTGCGCTGCTGGTCGCGCCTCTCGCCCGCGGGTCGAGCACGATCCGAGGACTTCTTGAACGGACGGCCGCCCGCGCGTTCGTCCCGCCCGTCCTTGCGGTCCCGTGCCGGACGGTCTTTCCATCCGCCGTCCGAGCCGGATCGGCCCGGACGAGATCCAGTAGCCGGACGGGCGCCCCGTCCAGAGTCTTTGCGTGACGCGAAACCGCCGCCTTTGCGTTGCCCCGGTCCCCCGGTGCCGCGAGGCTTTCCCCCACGACCGGCAGGCGTTCCTCGTCCCCCATTCCTGCGCTGCCGCTCGTCGCGCCGCCGGCGGTCGTCGCCGCCGCGGCCGTCCTCTTCCGCGCTCATCCCGTCCGTCACAGTTTCTCGATGTTCGGTGGACCCTCGCACTCTATTTTGGCAGGGCCAGACATGCGTCGAGGGCCGACCTCGTTACCGAGGCGGCCCTCGACCAAAAGAATGTCCGGCGGCGTCCTACTCTCCCACACAGTCGCCCGTGCAGTACCATCGGCG
>NZ_BAABDO010000170.1:0-10649 GCF_039539665.1 Actinomadura keratinilytica | reverse complement strand
CCCGCCGCGCCCGGCGCCGCGACGAGCTCGCCGCCGGTCGCGCTGACCGACGCGGAACGGGACCGCCTCGCGCGCATCAGCCCCGTCCCGGTGCAGCAGGTCTGGCCGCTGTCGCCGCTGCAGGAGGGGCTGTTCTTCCACTCCAGCTACGACACCGGCGCACTGGACGTCTACACCGCCCAGGTCGCCTTCGACTTCCCCTACCGCGTCGACGCCGGCCGGCTGCGCGCCGCGTGCGCGGCGATGCTGGCCCGGCACGACGCGCTGCGCGCCGGGTTCACCGGCGACGGGCTCCGCCGGCCGGTGCAGTTCATCGGCGCGGACCCCGAACCCGTGCTGGAGGAGGTCGACCTGTCCGCGCTGGACGCCGACCGGCGCCGCGCGGCCGTCGACGACGTCCTGGCGGCCGACCGCAGGCGCCGCTTCGACCTGGCCCGGCCGCCGCTGTTCCGCATGCTGCTCATCCGGCTCGGCGACGACACCGACCGGCTGGTGCTCACCCACCACCTGATCCTGTGGGACGGCTGGTCGGCCTGGCTGTTCTTCGAGCAGCTCATCGCCCTGTACGAGCGGCGCGGCGACGCCTCCGACCTGCCCCCGCCCGGCTCCTACCGCGACTACCTGGCCTGGCTGGCCGGGCAGGACGCCGACCGGGCCGCCGCCGCGTGGCGGGACGCGCTGGCGGGCCTGGAGGAGCCGACCCTCGTCGGGCCCGTCGACCGCGCCCTGGAACCGGTCATCCCCGACCGCTGCCGCGCCGAACTGCCCCGGCCGCTGACCGAGCGGCTGTACGAGGCGGCGCGCCGCCACGGCCTGACGCTCAACACCGTGTTCAGCGCCGCGTGGGCGCTGGTGCTGTCCAACGCCACCGGCCGCGGCGACGTGGTGTTCGGCACCGCCGTGGCCGGACGGCCGGGCGACGTCCCCGGGGTGGAGTCTGCCATCGGCATGTTCCTCAACACGGTGCCCGTGCGCGTCGCCCTGGACCCGCGCGAGACCGTCCCGGACCTGCTGCGCCGCGTCCAGGGCGAACGGGTGGCGCTCATGCCGCACGACTACCTCGGCCTCGGCGACATCCAGCAGGCGTCCGGGCACGCCCGCCTGTTCGACACCCTCTACGTGCTGCAGAACCTCGGCGATGAGGACGACATGGCCGGCCTGCGCCGCCGCCACGGCATCGTGGAGGCCGAAGGGGTGGACGCCACCCACTACCCGATCACGTTCATCGTCACGCCCGGCCCGCAGGTGCGGATGAAGCTGGACCACCGCCCCGACGTGATCGACCGCGCGTTCGCCGAGACCCTGCTGCGGCGCTTCACCACCGCCGTGGAACGCCTCGTCGACGGGCTGGACGCCGACCGGCCCCCGCGCGTGGGCGCACTGGACGTGCTGGAGCCGGGGGAGCGGCGGGCGCTCGCCGCCGACTGGGACGCCACCCGCCGCCCCCTGCCCGGCGAGACCGTCTCGGAGATGCTCGCCGCGCAGGCCGCCCGCACCCCAGGCGCGATCGCCCTCGTCGCCAAGGACGAGACCCTCACCTACGCCGAGCTGGACGCCCGCGTCAACCGGCTGGCCCGGCTGCTGCTGGCGCACGGCGCCGCACCCGAGCGGGTGGTGGCGCTGGCGCTGCCGCGCTCGGCCGACATGGTGGCGGCGCTGTTCGCGGTGCTGCGCACCGGCGCCGCCTACCTGCCGCTGGAACTGGACCACCCGGCCGAACGGCTGGCGCGCATGCTCGCCGACGCCGAGCCGGTCTGCGTGGTGACCACGACCGCCGTCGCGGCGTCCGTGCTGCCCGCCGAGCCGCACCGGATCGCGCTGGACGACCCGGCGGTCGCCGGCGCGCTGGCGGCCCTGCCCGGCGACGACCTCACCGACGCCGAACGGCCCGGCTTCGAACGCACCCGCCCCGGCCGCCTGGAGCACCCGGCCTACATCATCTACACCTCGGGCTCCACCGGCCGGCCCAAGGGCGTCGTCACGCCCTACCGGGGCCTGACCAACATGCAGCTCAACCACCGGGAGGCCGTCTTCGGCCCCGCGATCGCCTCGGCCGGCGGGCGCAGGATGCGCATCGCCCACACGGTCTCGTTCGCGTTCGACATGTCGTGGGAGGAGCTGCTGTGGCTGGTCGAGGGCCACGAGGTGCACGTGTGCGACGAGGAGCTGCGCCGTGACGCCGAGGCGCTCGTCGCCTACTGCGACCGCAACCGCATCGACGTCGTCAACGTCACCCCCACCTACGCGCACCACCTGATCGAGGAGGGCCTGCTCGAGCACGACCCGGACGCCGGACGGCACCGCCCCGCGCTGGTGCTGCTGGGCGGCGAGGCGGTCACCGAGACCGTCTGGGCCCGGCTGCGCGACACCGACGGCACGTTCGGCTACAACCTGTACGGCCCCACCGAGTACACGATCAACACGCTCGGCGGCGGCACCTTCGACAGCGACACCCCGACCGTGGGCCGGCCCATCTGGAACACCCGCGCCTACGTGCTGGACGCGGCGCTGCGCCCCGTGCCGGACGGGGCGCCCGGCGAGCTGTACATCGCCGGCGTCGGCCTGGCCCGCGGCTACCACCGCCGCCCCGGCCTGACCGCCGAGCGGTTCGTCGCCGACCCGTTCGGCGCGCCCGGCGACCGCATGTACCGCACCGGCGACCTGGTCCGCCGCCGCCCCGACGGCCTGCTGGACTTCCTCGGCCGCACCGACGACCAGGTGAAGATCCGCGGCTACCGGGTGGAGCCCGCCGAGATCGGCGCCGCGCTGGAGGAGCATCCGCACGTCGCGCACGCCGCCGTCGTCGCCGACGCCTCCGGGCCGGGCGGCGTCAAGCGCCTGGTCGGCTACCTGGTGCCCGACACCTGGCCGGTCCGGGACGCCGACGCGTTCACCGCCGAAGTGCGCGCCCACCTCAAGACGCGGCTGCCGGACTACATGGTCCCGGCGGCGCTGGTGCCGGTGGAGCGGCTGCCGCTGACCGTCAACGGCAAGCTGGACGTGCGCGCGCTGCCCGCCCCCGCCGTCACCGCCGCCGCCGAGAGCCGGCCGCCGCGCACCCCCGCCGAGGAGATGCTGTGCGGGCTGTTCGCCGAGCTGCTGGAGGCGGAGCGGGTCGGCATCGACGACGACTTCTTCGACCTGGGCGGCCACTCGCTGCTGGCCACCCGGCTGATCGGCCGCGCCCGCGCCGCGCTCGGCGCGGAACTGGCCATCCGCGACCTGTTCGAGGCGCCCACCGTCGCCGAACTGGCCGCACGCGCCGCCGCCTCCTCCGGCACCGGCCGGCCCGCGCTCGTCCCCGCCCGAACGCGGCCCGCCGAGCCGCCGCTGTCGTCCGCGCAGCGCCGGCTGTGGATGATCGAGCAGCTCACGCCCTCGGCCGCCTACAACTTCCCGCTGGTGATGCGGCTGCGCGGCGCGTTCGACGCGGACGCCTTCCGCGCCGCCCTCACCGACGTGACGGCCCGGCACGAGGCGCTGCGCACGCTCATCGCCGAACACGAGGGCCGCCCGTACCAGCGGATCGTGCCGGCCGGGGACGCCCGACCCGAGTTCGACGTGGTGGCGGCCGGCGAGGCGGAGCTCGACGGGGTGCTGGCCGACGTGCTGGGCCGCCGCTTCGACCTGTCGTCCGAGCTGCCGCTGCGCGCCACCGCCGTCCGGCTGGCCGACGACGAGCACGTCGTGGCGCTGGTGCTGCACCACATCGCCACCGACGAATGGTCCGACGGGCCGTTCCTGCGCGACCTGTCCACCGCCTACGCCGCCCGCACCGCCGGACGCGCACCCGAATGGGAGCCGCTGCCCGTCCAGTACGTCGACTACACGCTGTGGCAGCGGGCCCTGCTCGGCGACCGGTCCGAGCCCGGCAGCCTGGCCGCGCGCCAGCTCGCCTACTGGCGCGAGACGCTGGACGGCGCGCCCGAACGCCTGGAACTGCCCACCGACCGCCCGTATCCGGCGCGGCCCAGCATGTCCGGCGGCGAGCTGACCGTCGAACTGGACCCGGACGCCACCGCCGCCCTGCGCCGGGTCGCCCAGCGCGGCGGCGCCACCATGTTCATGGTGTGCCACGCGGCGGTCGCCGCGCTGCTGCACCGCCTCGGCGCCGGGGACGACCTGCCGCTCGGCGCGCCGGTCTCCGGACGCGCCGACGGGGCCCTGGACGACCTGGTCGGCTTCTTCGTCAACACCCTGGTGCTGCGCACCGACGTGTCCGGCGACCCCACGTTCGCCGAGCTGCTCGCCCGCGTCCGGGAGACGGACCTGGCCGCCTTCTCCCACCAGGACGTGCCGTTCGAGGCCGTGGTGGAGGAGCTGAACCCGGTCCGCTCGGCCGACCGCAACCCGCTGTTCCAGGTCATGGTCGGCTACCGCAGCCGCCCGTCCGCCGGGTTCGCCCTGGCCGGACTGGACGCCCGGCCCGAGCCGGTCCGGGCCCGCACGGCCAAGTTCGACCTGGTGTTCGGCTTCGCCGAGCACGGCCCGGACGGCGGCCTGGCGTGCGTGCTGGAGTACCGCTCCGACCTGTTCGACCGGGCGACCGTCGCGGCGCTGGGGGAGCGGCTCACCCGCCTGCTGGCGGCCGCGGCCGCCGACCCGTCGGTGCGCGTCGCCGACATCGACCTGCTGACCGGCGGCGAACGCGAACGCGTCCTCGCCGGCTTCAACCGAACCGACCGGGTGGTGCCGGAGCTGACCCTCCCCGAGCTGTTCCGGCGGTGCGCCGCCGAGCGGCCCGGTGCCGTCGCCGTCGTGGACGGCGCCCGCACCGTCACCTACGCCGAACTCGACGCGCTGTCGGACCGCATGGCCCGGCTGCTGTCGCTGTACGGGGTGGGCGACGAGAGCGTCGTCGGGGTGGCGGTGCCGCGCTCGGTGGAGATGGTCGCGGTGATGCTGGGCGTCAACAAGCTCGGCGCGGCGTTCCTCCCGCTCGACCTGGCCCACCCGGCCGACCGCCTCGCCTACATGCTGGCCGACGCGCGCGCCGCGGCCGTCGTGGTGACCGAGCAGGTCGCGGGCAAGGTGCCGCAGGTCGACGGCGTGCGGCCGGTGGTCCTGGACGCCCCCGAGGCCGCCGCCGAACTGGCGGGGATCGAACCGGGCGGGGACGACCTGCCGTGGGTGGCGCTCGACCAGGCCGCCTACGTCATCTACACGTCCGGGTCGACGGGGCGGCCCAAGGGCGTCGTCGTCCCGCACGAGGGCATCGGCAGCCTGGTGGCCACCGCCGTGGACCGCATGGGGCTGACCCGCGACAGCCGCGTGCTGCAGTTCGCCTCCATCGGCTTCGACGTGACGGTCTTCGAGCTGACGATGGCGCTGTGCCACGGCGGCCGGCTGGTGCTCATCCCCGACACCGCCCGCGTCCCGGGCCGCGAGCTGGCCGACTTCATGACCGAGCAGGGCATCACCCACGCCATCCTGCCGCCGTCGCTGGTCGCCGCCCTGCCCCCCGACTGCGTCCTGCCCGAGGGCGCCACCGTGCTGGTCGGCACCGAGACCGTCCCGCCGGACGTGGTCGCGCGCTGGGCCGGGCACCTGCGGCTGCTGGCCGCCTACGGGCTGACCGAGGCCACGGTGAACTCCACGCTGTGGCCGGCCGAGCCCGGCTGGTCGGGCGGCGCGGTGCCGATCGGCAGGCCCGACCCCAACACCCAGGTGTTCGTGCTGGACGAGCGGCTGCGTCCCGTGCCGCCCGGCGTGCCCGGCGAGCTGTACGTCACCGGACGCGGCCTCGCCCGCGGCTACCTGGGGCGCCCCGTCCTCACCGCGGAGCGGTTCGTGGCGTGCCCGTTCGGGCCGCCCGGCGCCCGCATGTACCGCACCGGCGACCGCGCCCGCTGGCGCCCGGACGGCAACCTCGACTTCCTCGGCCGCGCCGACGACCAGGTGAAGATCCGCGGGTACCGCATCGAACCCGGCGAGGTCGCCGCGGCCCTGACCCGCCACCCGGACGTGCGGCAGGCCGCCGTCGTCGCCGACCGCGGCGGCCGGGACACCCGCCTGATCGGCTACGCGGTGCCGGAGGACGGCGCGCCGCCCCTCGACCCGGCCGCGCTCCGCGCCCACGTCGCGACGCTGCTGCCCGACTACATGGTCCCGGCGGCCGTGGTGGTGCTGGACGGGCCGCTGCCGCTCACCCCGAACGGCAAGCTCGACCGCCGCGCGCTGCCCGCCCCCGACTGGTCGGCGCCGACCGGGGCGGCCCGGCCGGCGACCGCGCTGCAGCGGACGCTGGCCGCCCTGTTCGCCGAGGTCCTGGACGTGCCCGAGGTCGGCGTCCACGACGGCTTCTTCGAGCTGGGCGGCCACTCCCTGTCGGCGATGCGGCTGCTCGGCCGGATCCGCGCGACGCTGGACGCCGGGCTCACCCTGCGCGACGTGTTCGACGCGCCCACGGTCGCCGCCCTGGCCGAACGCCTCGACCGCGACCGCGGCGAGCAGGACGCGCGGCCGCCGCTGGCACCCGCCGAGCCGCGCCCGGAGGCCGTCCCGCTCGCCCCGCCGCAGGAGTGGCACCGCGCCCGGTACCGGCAGGGCACCGGCACCGCGTACGACATGGCGTTCGCGTTCCGGCCCGCCGACGGGCTCGACCGCGCGGCCGTGGCCGCGGCGCTCGCCGACCTCGCCGAGCGGCACGAGCCGCTGCGCACCGTCGCCGCCGAGCACGGCCACCGCGCCGCCGCCCTGGAACTGGAGGAGCACCGGGTCGCCGACCTGGATGGGGGCCTGCGGGCGCTGGCCGCCGAGGAGGCCGACCTGGACGGGCGGCCGCCGCTGCGGGCCTGCCTGCTCACCGACCCCGAAGGCGCGCGGGCGCTGCTGCTGGCGATGCACCACATCGGCGTGGACGAGTGGTCGCTCGTGCCGCTGTTCCGCGACTTCACCGTCGCCTACCGGGCGCGGCTGCGCGGCGACGCGCCGGCCTGGCCGCCCCTGCCCGTCGGATACACCGACTACACGCTGTGGGCGCACCGGGTCGTCGCGCGGGTCGAGGAGCGGCAGCTGGCGTACTGGCGCGACGCCCTGGACGGCATGCCGCGCCGCGTCCCGCTGCCCTACGACCGGCAGCCCTCCGCCGGCCACCGCCCCCGCGGCGACCACCTGGAGTTCGCGCTCGACCCCGACCTGCACGAGGCGGTCGACGCGCTCGCCGCGCGCACCCGGACCAGCATGTTCATGGTGTTCCAGGCCGCGTTCGCCGCACTGCTCACCCGGCACGGCGCGGGCACGGACCTGCCGATCGCCGCCCAGGTCGCGGGCCGCGGCGAGGACGCCCTGGCCGACCTGGTCGGCTGCTTCGCCGACGTCGTCGTGCTGCGCACCGGCACGGGCGGCGACCCGGAGTTCACCGAGCTGCTGGCGCGGGTGCGCGACACCGACCTGGCCGCGTTCGACCGGCAGGACGTGCCGTTCGCCCGCGTGGCGGCCGCGCTCGGCCTGGCGGCGCCCCAGGTGATGGTGGTGCACCACGAGGTGCCCGCCGACGAGCGGGTGACCGCGTTCGAGCACGTCCCGACCGGCGCGCTCGCCGCCGAGCTGACGCTGGCCCTCTACGAGCCGCACGGCCCCGGTCCGGTGGACTACCTGCTGCGCTACGACGCGGGGCTGTTCGACCGCGCCACCGTCCAGGCCCTGGCCGACGAACTGATCGACATCCTGAGGAGGAGCACCCGATGAGCACCAACCCGTTCGAGGACCCCGAGGGCCGCTACTTCGTCCTGGTCAACGACGAGGGCCAGCACTCGCTGTGGCCGTCGTTCGCCGACGTGCCCGCCGGCTGGACGGTCGTGTTCGGCGAGGACTCCCGGGACGCCTGCCTGGCCTACGTGGAGGAGAACTGGACCGACCTGCGGCCCCGCAGCCTCGTCGAGGCCATGGAGGGCTGACCGGCGCGGCACCGCAGCGCGGCCCTGCGGCGCGGTCCTCCGGCGCGGCCCCGAGGGCCGCGGTCCCGGGGGACCGGCGGGGTCAGCCGTCGCGGCCGTCGGACCAGGCGCGCCACAGCTCGGCGTACCTGCCGCCGGCGCGCACCAGTTCGCCGTGCGTGCCGGTCTCCACCACGCGGCCGCCGTCCAGCACCACGATCCGGTCGGCCGCGGCCGCCTGGGTGAGGCGGTGCGCCACGACGAGCGCGGTGCGCCCCTCGACCGCGGCGGCCGCCGACGCCCCCAGCGCCCGCGCGCCCGCGCTGCCCGCCTCGGCCGTCGCCTCGTCCAGCACCGCCACGGGGGGATCGGCCAGCACCAGGCGGGCCAGCGCGAGCTGCTGCGCCTGCGCGGCGGTCAGCCGGTGCCCGCCGTCGCCCACCACCGTGTCCAGGCCCTGCGGCAGCGCCAGCGCCCACTCCAGGGCGCCGACGCGGGCCAGCGCGTCGCGCAGCTCGGCACCGGTCGCCTCCGGCCGCACCAGCCGCAGGTCGTCGGCGAGCGTCCCGGCGAACACGTGCACCTCCTGCGTCACCAGGGCCACGCCCCGGCCGGGCCCGGCGCCGTCCGCGCCGACGGCGATCCGGCCGCGGTCCGGGCGGTGCACCCCCGCGACCAGCCGGGCCAGCGTCGTCTTGCCCGCGCCGCTGGCCCCCACCAGCGCCACCTTCTCCCCGCCCGCGATATGGAGGTCGACGTCATGCAGCACCGGACGACCGGGCCGGTAGGCGTAGCCGACGCCGCTGACCAGCACCGAACCGTCCGACTCGTCGCAACCGCCTTCGCCCCGCCGGCCGGCGTGCCCGGCGGCGTCCCGGCCGGGGGAGGGCGGGGCGGCGTCCGCGACGCCCACCAGCCGCGTCAGGCCCGCCAGGGCGCTCTGCGCGTCGTCGACGAGCCCGAGCGCCACGTTGATCGGAGTGAACAGGTTGTGGAAGTACAGCGCCGCGGCACTGGCCGTGCCGATGCTCACGCTGCCGCCCCGCACCAGCCAGAACCCGGTCGCCAGCACCGCCGACAGCCCGACGAACTCGGCCAGGTTCAGCCGCGAGTAGAACCGGGTGACCAGGCGCGCCCCGCGCAGCATCAGCTCGACCGCCGTCAGGGACCGGGCGGCGACGCGCTCGGCGTGCTCGTCCTCCAGCCGGAACGCCCGCACCGTGGCCGCGCCGCCCACCGTGCCGAGCAGCTCCTGCTGCTGGGCCCCGACCGCGACCCGCTGCGCCGCGTACAGCGGGACGGCCCGGCGCGCGTACCAGCGGACCGTGTGGGCCTGGATGGGGACGGCCAGCAGCGCCACCACCAGAAAGCGCCAGTCCAGGATCGCCATGGCCACCAAGGTCAGCACGATGCTCAGCAGCGACCGGGCCAGCGCGGGCACCGCCTCCCGCACCACCGTGGTGATCACTGACACGTCGTTGGTGACCCGGGAGGTCAGGTCGCCGGACCCGGCGCGCTCCACCCGCTCCAGCGGCAGCGCCAGCGCCCGCTCGACGAACCGTTCGCGCAGCGCCGCCAGCACGCCCTCCCCGGCGCGGGCCACCAGCCCGAGCCCGTAGGCGGTCAGCCCCCCCTGCGCGAGCGCGATCACCACCAGCCAGACGGCCGGGGCGGTCAGCGCGGACGCGGGCCGGCCGGCGGCGACCAGGTCGATGACGCGGCCGAGCACTGGCGCGGTGAGCAGCCCGACGGCGGTCGCGGCGACCAGCGCCGCGAACCCGGCCAGGAACGTGCGGCGGTGCGGGCGGGCCAGCCGCCGCACCGCCGCGCGAACGCGCTGCGCGGACGCGGTCGGCAGCAGCTCCCGTTCGGTGCCGCCGCCGCGCTCGGCGCCCTTCGGGCCGCCCGCGGCGCGCTCGTCCGTGGCCGTCATCGCAGGGCTCTCCTCGCAGGTCTCGGTCGGTGGTGGGGGTCAGTACAGGACGGCCGCGCGGTAGTCCGGCCGGCGCACGAGCTCGGCGTGCGCTCCCTCGGCGGCCGCGGCGCCGCCGTCCAGGAACACCACCCGGTCGGCGGCGGCCAGCAGCGCCGGGCTGGTGGCGACCACGATCGTGGTGCGCCCCTGCCGGGTCTCGCGCAGGCCCTCGGCGATGCGCGCCTCGGTGACCGCGTCGACGGCGGTCGTCGGGTCGTGCAGCACCAGCACCGGGGCGCCGGAGGCCAGCGCGCGGGCCAGCGCCACGCGCTGCCGCTGCCCGCCCGACAGCGACCGCCCCCGTTCGGCCAGCACCGTCGCGGTGCCGTGCGGCAGGTTCGCGGCGACCTCGTCGGCCGCCGCCGCGGCCATCGCCCTGTGCACGGCCTTCTCCGCCGCGCCGCCTCCGTCCACCTCGGCGGCGTTGTCCATGGCCGCCGCCGCGGCGTTGTCCGTGGCCGCCGCCGCGGCGTTGTCCGTGGCCGCCGCCGCGGCGACGTTGTCGAGCAGGGCGCCCTCGAACAGGTCGGCGTCGTGCTCGGCGACCACGACGGCGCGGCGGATCTCGGCCGGGTCGAGCGTCGCCAGCGGCACGCCGTCCAGCTCCACCGCGCCGTCGTCGGGATCGGCGGACCGGCCCAGCAGGCGCAGCAGCCACGTGGCGGCCCTCGGGTCGGTGGTGACGACGCCGAGCAGCTCGCCGGGCGCGACGTCCAGATCCAGCCCGCGCAGCGCGCCGCCGCCGCACGACACGCCGCGCAGCCGCACCGCGGCCCGCACCGGCCGCGGCAGGCCCC
>NZ_BAABDO010000169.1:0-10847 GCF_039539665.1 Actinomadura keratinilytica | reverse complement strand
GCTGGGCGCCGTCGCCGCACGCGCCGCGTACGCGGCCGCGACCCGGCGGCCCCCGGGGCTGGGCGGCAAGCCCGGAGCCGAGGTGTGGGGCCGCACCAACCACCGCGGCGAACCGGTCACCCTGCTGGAGGGCCCCGCGTTCGTGGCGGGCGCCGCCGCCGGCGGGCTGCTCACCCCCGGGCTCGGCGGCCGGATGCGCGCCGCGGCCCGGCTGGCGGGCGCGGCCTCGGGCGTGCTCGGCGGCTACGACGACGTGGCGGGCACGACGTCCTCGCGCGGGTTCAAGGGGCACCTGGGCGCGCTGGCGCGCGGCGAGGTCACCAGCGGCGCGGTGAAGATCCTCGGCATCGGCGCCACCGGCCTGGCCGCCGCCGCGGTGGTCGGCTCGCCCGCGCCGACCCGCACCGGACGCGCGTTCGACACCCTCGTCAACGGCGCGCTCATCGCCGGGTCCGCCAACCTGATGAACCTGTTCGACCTGCGCCCCGGCCGCGCCATCAAGGTCGGCCTGCTCACCGGCGCGCCGCTGGCGGCGACCGGGTCGCGCGCGGTGGTGGCCGCCCCGCTGGGCGCCGCCGTCGCGCTGCTGCCCGAGGACCTGGGGGAGCGCGCCATGCTCGGCGACACCGGCGCCAACGCGCTGGGCGCGCTGCTCGGCCTGGCCGCCACCCGCCTGGGCCGCGGCCCCCGCCTGGCCGTGCTCGCCGGGGTGGCCGGGCTCAACATCGCCAGCGAGTTCGTCAGCTTCACCAAGGTCATCCAGCGGACGCCGGCGTTGAACTGGCTCGACATGCTCGGCCGCCGCCCCGTCGCGCCCCCGGCCGCGGGCCCGCAGCCGAGCGCCCCCGTGCCGGCGCAGCCCGGCCCCGCCGACTCCGCGCACACCGCCGACCCGGCGCCCTGACCCGCACCGCGGCCGTCCGCCCCGACGCGACGGCGCACCCCGCCCGGACACCCGACGACGACCCCGCGCGCCCCCGCACCGCACCCCGGCCCCGGGCGCACCCGGACAGACGTGACACAGACCCCACCGGCACCGGACACCGTGACCTCACCACTGCGCCGCCTCACCGGCGGCCTGGCGGGCGCCGCCGTCGTCATCGGCGTCATCACCGTGCTGTCGCGGCTGGCGGGGTTCGGCCGCACCTACGCCTTCTCCCAGACCGTCACCACGTCCTGCCTGAGCCAGGCGTACTTCACCGCCACCCAGCTGCCCAGCATCGTGTACGAGATCGTCGCGGGCGGGGCGCTGGCCAGCATGGTGGTGCCGGTGCTGGCGGGCCCCGCCGAGAGCGGCGACCGCGAGCGGGTGCGGCGCACCGCCTCGGCGCTGGTCACCTGGATCGTGCTGACGATGGTGCCGCTGGCGCTGGCGCTGGCGCTGCTGGCCCGCCCGATCATGCACCTGCTGGTCGGGGACGACCTGGCGGGCTGCTCGCGGGCCGGGATCATCGGCGTCGGCGGCGACATGCTGGCGATCATGTCGTCGCAGATGGTGATGTACGGGCTGGCGGTGGTGCTGTACGGGGTGCTGCAGTCGCACAAGCGGTTCGTCGCGCCCGCGCTGGCGCCGCTGATGTCCAGCCTGGTGGTGATCGGCGCGTACCTGGCGTACGCGCCGCTGGGCCGCGGCTACGAGAACGACCTGGCCCGCCTTCCGGCGTCGGCGGAGCTGACGCTGGCGGTCGGCACCGCGTGCGGCGGCGTGGCCATGGCCGCGACCGCCGGGTTCGCCGTGCGGCGGCTGCGGCTCGGCCTGCGGCCCGCACTGCGGTTCCCCGAGGGCGTCGCGCCCCAGGTGCGGCGGCTGGCGGTGGCGGGACTGGCGACGGTGGTGGCGCAGCAGCTGTCGGCGCTGCTGGTGGTGACGCTGAGCTACCGCGGCACCGGCGGCGCCCTGGCGAACTACCAGTACGCCTGGGCCGTCTACCTGCTGCCCTGGGCGATCCTCGCGGTGCCGATCGCCACCAGCGCGTTCCCCAGGCTGTCGGCGCAGGCGCACGAGGGCCGGCGGGAGGAGTTCGACCGCATCACCGCCTCCACCACGCGCGCGGTGGTGCTGGTGTCGTGCGCGGGCGCGGCCGTGCTGGCGGCGGTGGCGCTGCCCGCGTCCGTGGTGTTCAACCCCGGCCGCGCCGACCAGCAGGAGGTGCTGGCCCGAGCGGTGCTGGCCTTCGCCCCGGGCCTGCTGGGGTACGGGCTGGTGGCGCACCTGGGGCGGGTGCTGTTCGCCTGCCGCCGCGGCCGGGCCGGCGCGGCGGCGACCGTCACCGGGTGGGGGCTGGTGATGGTCGCGGACGTGGCGTTGGTGATGTCGGTGGAACGGCAGTGGGTGGTGGCGGCGCTCGGACTGGGCAACACCGTCGGGATGACCGTGGCGGGGGCGCTGCTGCTGGGCGTGCTGCTGAAGGCCCGGGGGCGCGCGGCGGTGCAGGGTGTGCCGCGCGCGCTTGCCGCCGGGGTCGCGGGGGGCGCCGCCGGGGGCGCGGCCGGATACGCCGTGGCCGCGCTGCTCGGCACGGGCGGGCAGCTGTGGAGCGTCGGCGTCGCGGTGCCCGCCGCGGCCGCCGCCGCCGTGGTGTTCTTGATGATCGCATTCGTGGTCGACGGCCGGGACCTGCGGGCCGTCCTCAGCCGGAGGGGCACGCGAGGATGACTGACGAGATGGGTGCCGAGAAGGTGGACGGGATGCGCGTGGCGCTGGTGCTGGCGACCAGCGCGGGCGGCGTGGGACGGCATGTGCGGTACGTGGCCGCCGGTCTGGTGGAGCGCGGCGCCCGCGTCGCGGTGTGCGGGCCGGCCTCGACCGAGGAGCAGTTCGGGTTCGGCCGGGTCGGGGCGCGGTTCGCCGCCGTCGACATCGCCGACCGGCCGCGCCCGGTCAACTACGCCCGCGCCGTGGCGCGGCTGCGCCGCCTGCCGCGCGGCGCGGACGTCGTGCACGCGCACGGGCTGCGCGCCGGCGGCCTGGCCGTGGCGGCGTGCGCGCGCGTCGCCCCCGAGCCGCTGCGGTTCGCGCAGGGCAGGCCGCCCGTCGTGGTGACCCTGCACAACGCCGTCACCGCGGGCGGGAAGACGGCCGCGGTGTACGGGGCGCTGGAACGCGTCGTCGCCAAGGGGGCGGCGATGGTGCTGGGCGTGTCGCCCGACCTGGAGGAGCGCATGCGCGAGCTCGGGGCGCGCCACGTCGAGCACGCGCTGGTGCCCGCGCCCGCGCCCAGGAGGCGCCCGGGGCCGCAGACGCGCACCGAGCTGCGCGCCGAACTGGGGGTGGAGGAGCGGCCGCTGATCGTCACGGTCGGGCGGCTGGCCGAGCAGAAGGGCCTGGGGACGCTGCTGGACGCGGCCGCCGGATGGGCGCGCCGCACCCCGCCGCCCCTGGTGGCGATCGTGGGCGCCGGTCCCCTGGAGGACGAGCTGCGCGCGCGGATCGAGGCCGAGAACCTGCCGGTGCGGCTGCTGGGCCGGCGGTCGGACGTCCCGGAGCTGCTGGTGGCGGCCGACGTGGCGGTGGTGCCGAGCGTGTGGGAGGGCCAGCCGCTGGTCGTGCAGGAGATCCTGCGGGCCGGGCGCCCCCTGGTCGCCACGCGCGTCGGCGGCATCCCGCTGCTGATCGGCGCGCCGTCCAGCGGGCAGCGCGAGGCGGCGGTCCTGGTGCCGCCGCGGGACGCGGCCGCGCTGGAACGGGCCGTGGCCCGGGTGCTGGACGACCCGGCGCTCGCCGTGCGGCTGGGCGCGGCCGCCGCGCAGCGCGCCACGTCGCTGCCGACCGAGGACGACGCGGTGGACCAGCTCGCGGGCGTCTACACCCGTCTGGCACACACCCGGCACGCCCTTTGACGCACGCCCCGGCGGGCGAGTTCGGATTTTTCGCGCCGAAGTTGGACTGAGTGGGAGCCGCCCGGGTAGGCTGCGTGGCCGGTGGAGGGGAGTATCCCCGCGCGCGGGCTTTCCGTCAGCACGGCCGGCAAAGGCGCCGACCCGGGACCCGCGGTCCGCTCCGTGGAACGGGCGGGAGAGACCTCCGGCGTTGAGTCATGCCCTGGTGCGGGAAAGGGCCCGCACCCCAGGACCGACGCCGGACGGTGCGCTGTCATGCGGTGTGCTGTCACGGCGTCGCGCACGCCGGAGGATTACCGCGTTGAACGTCGCCCCATGGGTGTGGATCCTGACCGTTGTCGGGCTGTCCGCGATCATCGTCATCGACCTGTTCCTGATCAACCGCGGGCGGAACAGGGAGTTCACCACCCGCCGGGCCGCCTTCTGGTCCGCCTTCTACCTCGGCCTGGCCGCGCTGTTCGGCGCGGCCGTGTGGTACTTCGCCGGCGGCCGGTACGCCGGCGAGTACTTCGGCGGGTTCGTCACCGAGAAGAGCCTCAGCGTCGACAACCTGTTCGTCTTCATGGTGATCCTCACCCGGTTCGCCGTGCCCCGGCACGCCCAGCACACCGTCCTGATGGCCGGGATCGTCATCGCGCTGGTGCTGCGCGGCGCCTTCATCGCCGCCGGCACCGCCGCGCTCAACACCTTCACCTGGGTCTTCTTCCTGTTCGGCGCGTTCCTGCTGTGGACCGCGCTCGGCCTGGTCCGCGGCGGCGACGAGGAGGAGGTCAAGGAGAACGCGCTGCTGCGCTGGGCCAAGCGGGTGGTGCCCACCACCGGCGAGTACGACGGCGACCGGATGCTGACCCGCCGGAACGGCCGCCGCATGTTCACCCCGCTGTTCATCGTCATGATCGCGATCGGGACCACCGACGTGCTGTTCGCGGTGGACTCCATCCCGGCGATCTTCGGGCTGACCACCGAGCCGTACCTGGTGTTCACCGCCAACGCCTTCGCCCTGATGGGCCTGGTGCAGCTGTACTTCCTCATCGGAGGCCTGGCCGACCGGCTGGTCTACCTGTCCTACGGGCTGGCGTTCATCCTCGGGTTCATCGGCGTCAAGCTGATCCTGCACGCGCTGCACGAGTACGGGGCGCACTGGGCGCCCGACATCTCGATCGGGCTGTCCCTGGCGGTCATCGGCACCACCCTGGCGGTCACCACCGCGGCCAGCCTGGCGGCCGGACGCCGCGGCCGGGACGGGACGGCCGTGGCGGGCGGTAAGGCGGCGGACGAGACGGCCGAGGCCGCGGGGGCCGCGGCCGGGCGGCCGCAGGGGGCGCCGGACGTTCCCTAGAACCGGTCCCAATTCCCGAATCGTGTTCTAGAATCGGGTCGGCAGGGCTCCGAGAGAAGGTGACGCATGGCCATCGGGCTGACCGAAGAGCATGAGGCACTCGCCGAGTCGGTACGCGGCTTCGCCGAACGCGCCGTCCCGCAGGCGGTGGTACGCGCCGCACTGGAGGCCGACGAGGAGACCAGGCCCGCCTTCTGGCCGGCCCTGGCCGAACAGGGTCTGCTGGGCCTGCACCTCCCCGAGGAGCACGGCGGGCAGGGGTACGGGCTGCTGGAGCTGGCGGTCGCCCTGGAGGAACTGGGCCGCGCCGCCGCGCCCGGCCCGTACCTGCCGACCGTGCTGGCGGCCGCCGCGATCAACGCCTCCGGCAACGCCAAGGCCCGCGGCGAGCTGCTGCCCGACCTGGCCGGCGGAACCCGCACGGCCGCGCTGGCGACGGCCGGGGAGCTGACCGACGTCCGCGACGGCGGCGGGCTGGTGGTCAGCGGCGCCGCCGACCCGGTGCTGGGCGCCGCCCTCGCCGACGTGGTCTGCCGGTGCACGGCGGCGACGCCGAGGAGTGGGTCGCCGTGGACGCCGCCGCACTGGCCGTCACGCCGCTGCCCAGCCTCGACCGCGTCCGCCGGGTCGCCCGGGTCGAGGCCGACGGCGTGACCGTGCCCGCCGACCGGGTGCTGGACGGCCTGACCGGCGGGCGCGTGCGCGACCTGGCCGCCGTGCTGCTGGGCGCCGAGGCGGCCGGCGTCGCGTCCTGGTGCGTCACCACCGCCGCCGAGTACGCCAAGGTGCGCGAGCAGTTCGGCCGCCCGATCGGGCAGTTCCAGGGCGTCAAGCACAAGGCCGCGCGCATGCTGATCGCCCTGGAGCAGGCCCGCGCCGCCGTCTGGGACGGCGCCCGCGCCCTGGACGAGGGGGCGCAGGAGGCCGACTTCGCCGCCGCCGTCACCGGCGTCATCGCGCTGGACGCCGCGGTGCAGACCGCTCGCGACGCCATCCAGATCCTCGGCGGGATCGGCTTCACCTGGGAGCACGACGCGCACGTCTACCTGCGCCGCGCCCTGACGCTGCGGACGCTGGCGGGCCCGGCCAAGCGGTGGGCCGCCGTCGTCGCCGAACGCGCCCTGGCCGGCGGCCGCCGCCCCGTCGAGCTGGAGCTGGACGAGGAGACCCGGCCGCTGCGCGAACGCATCCGCGCCGAGGTCGCCGAGCTGGCCGCCGTCACCGACCGGGACGAGCGCAACCGCCGCATGGGCGACGAGGGCTGGACCGCCCCGCACCTGCCCCGCCCCTGGGGCCGCGGCGCGGGACCGGTCGAGCAGATCCTCATCCAGCAGGAGCTGCGCCGCGCCGGCGTCAAGCCGCCGAACCTGGTGATCGGCGCGTGGCTGGTGCCGTCGCTGGTGGCCTACGGCACCGAGGAGCAGAAGCAGCGCTTCCTGCGCCCCACGCTGCGCGGCGAGCTGGTGTGGTGCCAGCTGTTCAGCGAGCCGGGCGCCGGCTCGGACCTGGCGTCGCTGTCGATGCGGGCCGAGCGCGTCGAGGGCGGCTGGCGGCTGACCGGCCAGAAGATCTGGACGTCGGTGGCGCAGCACGCGCAGTGGGGCTTCTGCCTGGCCCGCACCGATCCGGACGCGCCCAAGCACGACGGCATCACCTACTTCCTCGTCGACATGAAGTCCGCGGGCGTGGACGTGCGGCCGCTGCGCGAGCTCACCGGCGACGCCCTGTTCAACGAGGTGTTCCTGGACGAGGTGTTCGTCCCCGACGAGTGCGTGGTCGGCGAGGTCGGCAAGGGCTGGCAGGTCGCCCGCAACACCCTCAGCAACGAGCGGGTGTCGCTGTCGACCGGCGGCGGCCTGGGCATGGGCGTGCCGGAGCTGCTGAAGTTCTTCGCCGACCGCGAACCGGACCCGGTCGCCCTCGCCGAGGTCGGCGGGCTGGTCGCGCAGGGCCAGTCGATCGACCTGCTCGGCCTGCGCGCCACCCTCAAGCAGCTCAACGGGGTCGAGCCGGGCGCCGAGTCCAGCGTGCGCAAGCTGCTGGGCGTGCAGTTCAACCAGCAGGTCGCCGACTACTGCTGGGAGGCGCAGGGCCCCGCGGCCGCCACCGAGGTGCCGCTGACCGAGAGCGGCATCGTGGGGCGGGCCATGCTGTTCAGCCGCGCCATGACGATCTACGGCGGGACGACCGAGGTGCAGCTCAACATCATCGGCGAGCGGCTGCTCGGCCTGCCCCGCGACCCCGAACCCGGCAAGTGACCTCTCGCCGCCGCGCGGCGTGCCCGCCCCCGCGCCCGCGGCGAGCGCGGGCTCACAGGCGGGGGCGCAGCGCGTGCGCGACGTTGATCAGGACGATCGCCGTCCACACGGTCAGCAGGCCGGGCATTCCCGCGTTGACCACCCCGATCGCGCTCAGCGGGATCGCGGCCAGCAGGGACGCCACGACCAGCGTGACGCTGGGCACGTCGGCCGGGCGCGCCGCCCATCCGGCCGCCCGCCCGGCCGCGCGGCGGGCGGGGCGGGGGCCCAGCCGGGCGTCGAGGGCCTGCTCGATGCGGTCCACGACCGCCTCGGCGAAGGCCGCGTCGTAGTCGGGGCCGAGCTCGCGGCGGGCCGCCAGCGCCGCGGCCAGGTCGTCACGTGGCAGATCGTCGCGCGGTCGGCCGTTGCCAGGCAGGGCGCTGCCGGGCGGACCGGCGGCGGACGGCGCGCCGTGCGGCGGGCGAGGAGTGGACATGCTCCGGTTATACGAGGCCGGACGCGCGCACCGCGTCACCCGTGGGTGCCAGACGCCGCCTACCCCCCGGGAGTGACGCCCTGCGTGAGGCTACCAGCCGGTAAACTGCCGACCCCCGAGATCTTCCGGAGGTCCCCGTGAGA
This sequence comes from Actinomadura keratinilytica, assembly GCF_039539665.1. Lineage (NCBI taxonomy): Bacteria > Bacillati > Actinomycetota > Actinomycetes > Streptosporangiales > Thermomonosporaceae > Actinomadura > Actinomadura keratinilytica. The sequence goes on along the minus strand of NZ_BAABDO010000169.1, from coordinate 2,789 downwards.
ATCCGGGCTCGCTCGACCGTCCCCCTGGCGGGTCTGGCCGCCGCGGCCGCGCTCGCCCTCACCGCCTGCGGCGGCGACGGCAAGGACGGCGCGCACGCGGGCGGCGCCGCGACGGCGACCAGCCTGCCCCCCGTGCCGAAGGTGTCGCCCGGGCAGGTCCGGCCGCTGGTCGGCCGCTGGGTCGGGCCCGCCAAGGACTACTTCGTCTTCAAGGCCGACGGCACCGGCGCCTGGAAGCGCGGCGACCAGACGCTGTGGAGCGGGCAGGCCATCCCCGAGGGCGACGGCAGGTTCCGGTTCTCCTGGCAGGGCGGCGACCCGCAGTCGGGCACCTATTGGGGCGTCCGGCTCGCCCAGGACGGGCGCTCGCTGGTGTTCGCCGGCACCAACCAGACCTACACGAAGGCCAAGGGATGACACGCGACACCGCGCCGGACACCGGGGGCCGGGCGTTCGGCTCGCCCGCCGACGTCGCCGAGCGGCTGGCCGGCACCGGCTACCTGGCCGACGACGCCATCGCCACCACCGTCTATCTCGCGCAGGAGCTCGGCAAGCCCCTGCTGGTGGAGGGCCCGGCCGGGGTCGGCAAGACGCAGCTGGCCAAGGCCGTCGCCGCCGCCACCGGCGCCGAGCTGATCCGCCTGCAGTGCTACGAAGGCCTGGACGAGGCCCGCGCCCTGTACGAGTTCAACTACAAAAAGCAGCTGCTGGCGATCCAGGCCGCGCCCGCCGACCGCACCTGGCGCGAGACGCACGACGACATCTTCACCGAGGAGTTCCTGCTGGAGCGGCCGCTGCTGGCGGCGATCCGCCGCGACGGCCCCACGGTGCTGCTCGTCGACGAGGCCGACAAGGCCGACGTGGAGGTCGAGGGCCTGCTGCTGGAGGTCCTGTCGGACTTCCAGGTGACCATCCCCGAGCTGGGCACCGTCACCGCCGTCCGCCGCCCCTTCGTGGTGATCACCTCCAACGCCGCCCGGGAGCTGTCGGAGGCCCTCAAACGGCGCTGCCTGTACCTGCACCTGGACTACCCGGCGCCGGAGCGCGAACTGCAGATCGTCCTGGCCCAGGTGCCGGACGTGCGGGAGCGGCTGGCCGAGCAGCTGGTGCGGACCGTCGCCGCGCTGCGCGCCCTGGAGATCAAGAAGGCGCCGTCCATCGCCGAGACCGTCGACTGGGCCCGCACCCTGCTCGCCCTCGGCGTGGACGAGCTGGACGGCGCCGCCGTGGCGCGCACCCTCGGCGTCGTCCTCAAGCACGTGTCCGACCAGGAGCGCGCCGTCAAGGAACTGGGCCTGGGAGGCTGACGGCGATGGCGTCCTCGCTGCTGGACCGGCACACCCGGTTCGTGGCGGCGCTGCGCGAGGCCGGGCTGCCGGTGTCGGTGGCCGAGGGCCTGGACGCGGTGCGCGCCACCGGGCTGGTCGATCTGGCCGACCGGGAGGCGCTGCGCGCCGCCTACGCCGCCACGCTCGTCAAGCGCCCGGCGCACCGGCCCGCCTTCGACCTGCTGTTCGACCTGTGGTTCCCGCCCGTGCTCGGCGACGGCGCCGCCGCCCCGCCGCGTCCGGCCGAGCCCCGCGACCCCGGTGCGCGCCGTGTGCCGCCCGCCCTCGACCCGCGGGTGCAGGAGCGCCGCGAGGAGCTGTTCCAGCTGCTGCTGACCGGCGACGAGCCGGGGCTGCGGCGGTTCGCGCGCGACGCCGTCGCCGAGTACGGCCGCGCCCCCGGCCAGGAGTCGTGGTTCTCCTCCGGCGTGCTGAGCGCGCTGTCGCCCGAGACGCTGATGGCGCGGCTGCTGAGCGCCGTGCTCACCGGACGGGACCGGGGCGGCATGGCCGAGCAGGTCGCCCGCCGCACGTTCGGCGACCGCATCGACCGGTTCCGCGCCCTGGTCGGCGCCGAGGTCCGCCGCCGCATCGCCGAGGACACCGGGGTCGAGCGCACCGCCCGCCTGTCGGTGCGGCCGCCGCTGGAGCGGCTGGACTTCGGCCGCGCCGGCCGCGCCGACCTGGCCGCGATGCGCCGCCAGGTGCACCCGCTGGCCCGGCGCCTGGCCACCCGCCTCGCCCAGCGGCAGCGCATGGGCCGGCGCGGGCGGCTGGACTTCCGGCGCACCGTCCGCGCCTCGCTGGCCAGCGGGGGAGTGCCGCTGGACACCCTGCACCGGCCGCGCCGCCCGCACCGCCCCGAGCTGGTCGTCCTGTGCGACGCCAGCGACTCGGTGTCGGCGTTCGCGCACTTCACGCTGCTGCTGACGTTCGCGCTGCGCGAGCAGTTCACCAAGGTGCGGGCGTTCGCGTTCATCGACGGCGTCGATGAGATCACGAAGTACTTCGCGCCGGGCGCCGACGTGGTGGACGCGATGGCCCGCATGGCCCGCGAGGCCGACCTGGTCTGGATCACCGGCCGCAGCAACTACGGGCACGCCCTGCGGGCGTTCGAGGAGCGCTACGGCGACGCGGTCGGCCCGCGCACCGCGCTGCTGATCCTCGGCGACGCCCGCTCCAACCACGGCGAGCTGTCGCTGCCCGTGCTGCGCGACCTGGCCGGGCGGGCCCGGCACGCGTACTGGCTCAACCCCGAGCCGCGCGCCCAGTGGGACACCGGCGACTCGGCCGCCTCCCGCTACGGCGAGGTCGTCCCCATGTACGAGTGCCGCAACCTCGCCCAGCTCGCCGAGTTCATCGAGCGGCTGGCCTAGACGCGTCGCAGCGGGGCGGGCGCGTCACGGCGCCCGCGGCGCGGGGCGTTCGCGGATGGCCGCGGCCGCCGCCGCGCCGGCGGCC
>NZ_BAABDO010000168.1:0-10905 GCF_039539665.1 Actinomadura keratinilytica | reverse complement strand
GCTTCACGGGTTCACGCAGGCGTTGGTGCTCGACGCCGTCGGCGGTGAACATGTTGCGGGGTGCGACCCAGGAAATCAGCGGCCAGTCCGCAGGGACCCGCCCGTCCGTCCACAGGCGCCAGTGGTCCGGGTTCTTGCTGATGGTGGAGTCGGCCAACACGGCCCGCGCAGCGCGGTTGCCGGTCACCGCCCACGCCGGGACGTCCCCCGGGAGCGCGATCCGAACAACCGGGCCCATCCGCCGGAGCCGCGCGGTGATGGAGCCGTCGAGGTCGGACCGAACGGGAAGCGGCCAGGGCTCTGCTGCCATGTGGGACTGCCTTCCTGAGCCGGATACGAGACGGGGGAGCGCGGGGTGAACTCGACGTCGAGCCGGTCGAGTGCGCGGGCGAACGGCGACCGCCGCCAGACGACCTGCTCGGCGGGCACAGCCAGACGCAGGTCCGGCAGCTCGCGCACCAGGGTGGTCACCGCGGTCTGCGCGATCGCCAGCGCGTGCTGGTCGGCCGGGCAGCGGTGTTCCCCGACGCCGAAAGCGGGGTAGGCGCGGTTGTGGAGCGGACGGCCGTGGTCCTGGTGGATCCGCTGTCCGGCGGGACCCAGCCCGAGCAGCACCAGCGTGCCCCGCAGAATGGTGACGCCGTCGATGGTGACGTCGCGGCGGGCGACCACAGGCGGGTAGTGCGCGATCGGCGGCCGCGCCCACAGGGTGCGGTGCACGGCGCCCTCCACGGTCAGCTCCGCGGTGCGCAGCGCTTCTCGGGCCTGCGAGTCGGTGAGGAGCAGGTGCACGGTGTTGGCGATCAGGTCGGCTGCGGGCTGGCTGCCCGCCCCGACCGTCAGCACCAGCGTGGCAACGATCTCCTCATGGCGCAGGGTGCCGGACGACGCGAGCAGTCCCGCGGTGAGCGGGCCGCGGGCGTGGCCGCGCGAGTGCCGCCGGACGGTGCCGTCCATCAGCCGCACCAGGTCGTCGGCGGCCCGCGCGGCATCGCCGTCGGCGTCCCAGATCCGCCGCATGATGTCGGGCAGCCGCCACCGGTCCACCGCATCCAGCCCGAACAGCCAGCTCATCGCCATCAGCGGCAGCACCACCGCGTACTCGCCGACCAGCTCGGCCCGGCCGTGCTCGGCGAACCGACCGATCAGATCCATGGCGGCCTGCTCGACGCGGGCCCGCAGCTCCCGCATGCCGACGCGTCGCAGTGCGGTGTCGAACGGCGCGCGCAACCGGCTGTGTTCAAAGTCTTCGGCGAACAGCATGTTCGGCCGCTGGGCGACCATCGCCGCGGTCTCCGAGTCCGGGCGGATCAGACCGGCGGACCAGGCGGACCACTGACTCGTCCGGCGCGTCCAGGTGGCGCCGGCGTCCCGGGAGATGACCAGGATCAGGTCGTAATCCAACACGAGCACCGCACGGACACCGGGCTCGATCTCCACCCACGCCACCCGCCCGTCGGCGCGCAGTCTCTCGTAAGCGGTCTCGGGATCGGTGTGGAACGCCTGGTTGTACAGCCGCGCGAACGGCGGCACCTCGCGTGCGCCACCCACTGGCTGAGCTTCACTCCCGCTGTATCGCTCGTCAACCACGGCCCGCACCTCGTGCGGTTGTCGCGTCGGGCTGGGCGGCCGCGGATTGGAGTCCCTGCGCCAGAAGGACGGGGTCGGTGAGGACCACGTCACCGGCGAGGGCGACGAGGGGTGGCTGGGGCCAGTGCGGTACCGGCAGGTCGCATCGCGCGGTCGAGTCGGCCACGGGCTGGCCCTCGGCCATGCAGGGGCCGTCCACGGTGGGCGCCGGCACCGGGACCGGGCCGTCGGACAGGCAGACGGTGCCAGGCACCGCCCAGGTGGCGCCGGTGCCGACCGGCACCAGGAACGACAGGGTTCCTTCGGCCGGGTCGCAGATCACAGGCCAGCCGCCGACCTCGATGCCCATGCTCCGGGCGAACCCGCGCGCGATCACCGCCTGCCCGAGCCTTCCGGGGACGCGAACCGCTTCCCAGCGGCGGCCAGTGGGCAGCAGCGCCACGTCTCGGGTCCGATCCCGCACCACCTGCTCGGGGATCCGGTCCGCACCGACCAGCCACCGGGAGATGAGGGTGCTCTCCGATGCGGCGTCTCGCCGTCGACCACCGGTGCTTGGCACGGCCCCGTATTGATCCGGCTGCGACATGATCTGTTTTCCTCAGATGGGTGGGCGGGCAAGTTGTCCCCGTAGATTGGCGCCGGTCAACGACGATGTGGAGAGCGTTCAACCGGTCGTTGAAGGGGCGTTTCGACTACTGGTCGTTTCCTGGTCGTTTCAGGCGACCAGGCGTACCGCCTGGTATGTGCGGTCGACACTGTGTGATGGTCAGTGTTCGGAGAGGCAGATGGCGTCATGAGCGGTCCGCACGGCACGCCGCGCCCCGGGGTGAGGCCACGTCCCGGGCTGGCCGCGGCTCGTAAACGCCTGGGAATGACACAGGAGCAGGCGGCTGAGGCAGCCGGTGTCTCGACTACGACATGGGCCCGATGGGAGCAGGGCACGCAGGACCTGCGCGCGAACTCGCGTGCCCGGCTCGTCGAACTGTTCGGCGTCAGCCCGGAGGAGGTCGACCGATGGGTCGACGGCGAACAATTCGAGTCCGTTGCGCCATGGCTGTCCAGCGGGGCGGGATACGCCTCAATGGCGGTTACCGTGGAATCCTGCGTTGAATTGTGGAGGTGGGACGTGGATCCTGCACGGCGCCGCATCCTGGCCTCGATGCCCTTCGTCCCGGCGGTGCTGGGCGAGTGGCTGCTGTCGTGGAGGCTCGACCCGGGCGACGAGACGCGTGCGCGTACAGGGTCCGGGCCTTCCGTCGGAGTCGAGGATGTGCAGCGCATCCAGCAGGCGCACACAGCGTTCGACCAGATGGACCGCCAGTTCGGTGGCGGGTTGGTGCGTCCGGCCGTGGTTGCCTATCTCGACGACCAGGTCACGCCGTTGCTGAACGGCAAGTACACCGATGAGGTCGGCGGCCAACTGGTCACGGCGGCAGCCCTCATGACCGCTCTGGCCGGATGGGAGGCGTTCGACCTCGGCATGCAGGGGCTGGCCCAGATGCACTACGGCCAGGCGTTGAAACTCGCCAAGGCGGCCGACGACGAGCTGACCGCCGCGAGAGTGCTGTCGATCATGGCTCAGCAGGCGATCGACCTCGATCAGCCGCAGTGGGCCGTCCGGCTGGCTGCGGCCGCGCACCGGGCCGGATTGCAGGCGCAGGCGCCTCCGCGGGTCGTGGCGATGCTGTTGCTGCGGGAGGCGACGGCCGCCGCGCTGAGCGTGGCCTCCGCCGACAATCGCGATGCGCACACCGAGAAGCGGGTGCGCCGACTCGTCAGCTCCGCCGAGACGACCTTCGCGAAGGCCGGCCCGAACGACGAGGAGCCGGCGTGGATCATGTACTTCGGTCCCGCCGAGTTCGCCGCGCAGGCGGGTTACTGCTGGCAGCTGATCGGCGATCACAAGAGCGCCATCGCCTGCGCCGAGACCGCCGTACGCGGGTTCGGGTCCCGTTTTCCGCGGGCGGCGCAGTTCAACACGGTGCATGTGGCCACGTCCCGCCTCGGACTGGGCGAGCTGGACGGAGCACTGGAATCGGCGAAAGCAGCGATCCCCATGGCCAACACGTTGACTTCCCGCCGCTCCCTGGACTTGGTGAAGGCGTTCGACGCGAAGCTCGGTCCGTACAGGGGCGAGCAGAAGGTCAAGGAGTGGCGTGACTACATGCGAGCCGAGCTGCGCACCACAGGTTCGTGACCGTGCCACCCGAGCTCGATCGCTCCCCGGCCCCGATAGAGAAGGTTTGCGCGGCAGTGGGGCTGGACGCCCGCGGGGCGGTACCGCTGCACAGGCGCGCGAACACGGTGTACGCACTCCCCGACGCCGGCGCTGTCGTCAGACTGCGTTTCACCCACGGCAGTCCGGAATGGAGACGACGACTGGCCAACTCTGTTCAGGTGACACGCTGGCTGGCCGAGCAGGGATTCCCGACGATCACGCCTCTGGACATCCCGCAGCCGGTCTCCGTCAACGGTTGGGTGGCAACGTTCTGGCGGCAGGAGACAGTGGAGGAACCTGCGCTGGCGGCCGACGTCGCCGACCTCGCCCGCATCCTGCGCCGCCTGCATTCGCTGCCGCCTCCCCCTGTCGAACTTCCCGCGACGGATCCGCTCGGGTCACTGCCGACCGACCTCGACCGGAACCGCGCCGCGCTGACTGGGGAGGAGTACGACTGGCTTCTCAACCGCTGCGCCGAGATCGCAGCAGAGTACCCCGGCGCCACGATGCCACCAGAGCTTGATCATGGCCTGATACACGGCGATGCCCACCTGGGCAACCTCATACCCGTCGCCGGGGCCTTCCTGCTCGCGGACTGGGACTCCGTCAGCGTCGGCCCGCGGGCCCAAGACCTCATCCCCACGCTGCATCGCGTGCTCCATCTCGGTTACCCCCGCACCGACTGGCTTGACCTCTGCTCCGCTTACGGGGTCGACCCGTCCCTTGAGCACCACCCGGGAATCCGACTTCTGCAAAAGGCCCGCGAGGTACGCTCTCTGGCCGCTTACATTCGCCGGGCCGCGCATCCCGATGTGCGGCGGGAACTGACGAAGCGGCTGCGGACGCTGATGACCGGCGATGGCTCCGTGTGGCGCGCTGTGACAGTGTGATCCCCGGTCACCCGGCAGCCGGAGAGCGCTTCTTTCGCGGGTAGTCGACGGCGCCGCAGACCAGCCCGAGCCTGCGATGCGGTTCGACCGGTTTCGCGGAGAGGGGCGGCGGGCAGGCGCAGGTCGGGGTAGGGCAGCGCGTTGTAGTCACTGCGCCGTTCCAGCGCGGCCCGTTCGCTGTCCGCCTTGATCTTCATGGCGGACACGCGAGGTCAGCGATGAGCCGGGAGGCCACTCTCGCCGCCAGGGAGTCCCGGTTCGTCTCCGAAACCGTGACGAGTTCGATGTCCTCGCGCGCTTTGAGATCGTCGAGTAGGGGGTGAGGTGCGAGCTGGGCCGTTGCCACGAGCGGGTGCGGTGAGGCGAGCAGCTTCTCCAGTCGGCTGACGAACGCGTCGGAGAACAGTTCCATACGGCCGATCTCGTCCACAACGATCACGTCGGCATGGGCTGCCGCGCAGTCCAGGGCGGGCAAGGCGATCTGCTCGAAGGTGGACACGTTGACGTGGTAGCGGCCCACGCGGGGGGCCGTCTGTCCAGTTCTGGTGTGCGATGAGTGCTGCCGGCCCATCGATCTCTGTTGTCGTGAAGCCCACGCGGCGGCCGTTCTTACGGACCTCGGCCGTCACGATGCCTCCCGGCCGCAGGCCCGCCTCCTTCAGCCGTTCGGTCAGTTCGTCCACCACGGTGGTCTTGCCGACACGCGGCGCCCCGGTGAGGAAGATGCGGGGAGACGACGCCTTCACGGTGCCAGTTTCCAGCCTGCCCCGGGTAGAGGCCAGCTGACCGAGAGAGCGCCGCCAGGGACCGCCGGTGTCGCCCGGTCGGCTGTGCGCGATGCCTGAGCGGTCGACGCGCCGGTGGTCGACCGATACCCGGTGCCCGCCATGCGCAGCCGGGCCGGCGAACGGGTCCGTGCCGCCTGGTCCACTGCCCAACGGGTCGGTATGCCCCAGATGCCAGGTGATGCAAGCTCAACGGCGACGGCGCGGCTGCGGTCCTCGCCCGAGTACTGGAGCTGCCGCCCACGCTGGCGATCAAGGCGTTCACAGCAGTCCCTTTCCCCTGCGACATGGCTGTCGGGGCGTTAGCTTCAGGGCATGTTCCCGGTCTCGATCACCGATGAGCGCGGCGTCATGCTGCGCGAGTTCACCGCTGACGACGTCGACGCCGTGCTGGCGGTGTACGGCGATCCGAAAGTGACCGAGCATCTGTCCTTCGAGCCGCGCACTCGGGACCAGGTCAAAGCGACTCTCGACTCCGTGACGGCGGCCGCGCGGGTCGAGCCGCGCACGGAGTACTCGCTTGCAGTCGTCCACGGTGGTGAGGTCATCGGGGTCGCCCGCCTGGCCGTCGACACTCAGCATCCCGGTCAGTCCAGCGGTCAGCTGGGGTTCGCGCTGCGTGCCTCGCACTGGGGCCGGGGGCTTGGTGCCGCCACGGTTCGGCTGCTGCTGCGTCTGGGGTTCGACGAACTGGGGTTGTACCGGCTCTGGGGTGCGCGCAGCCCCGAGAACGTGGTGTCGGCTCGGCTGATGACGGCTCTGGGGATGGTCGAGGAAGGCCGGATTCGCGGGCACATCCGCGTTCGGGGCCGGTGGCGGGACTCGGTGGTTCATTCGATCCTCGCCGACGAGTGGCAGGCCGACCAACAGCGCTAAGAACGATCCCCACGGCTCGGTTGTCCAAGGGCGTCTTCATCCTCCTCCAAGGCGCCTGCTTGATGACCGCGATCAGTTCCCCCAGGCCCGGAACTATGCCCTTGGCCTCAACTCCGTCGTGCGCATACTTCCCACCCCTAGTTCAGAGACAACGTCGGGTTGATGCCGCCCGCTGGCCCTGCTGCGCCCAGCAGTACCGCCTCGACCGCCACCGGCACTTGGTCGGCACCCGGCGCAGCTCCTGCAGGTCTCGGTCATGGCGTGTGACAGTGCTGTGGGGGCACGACGTGCTCCCAGCCCATGAGCCAGGTCGCGGCCAACCCGAGCGGCTTCCCTGGCATCGAGCCATGGACGCGCTCCCCAGCGGTGCTCAGGCGGGGCGAGGCCGCGAGGTGTTTTCAGTGGCACTGGAGGGGCCAGTGGCATCAGCACGGGTGCTGCACGTGTTGCGGCCAGTTCGGCGGCACGGCTGCGGCGAGGAGTTCGAGCCGTGGCCACCACGCTGACCGTCAAGTAGCGTGCCGACCATGGGCGACCATGTGGAGCTGACCTTCCGCCGCTTCGATGCCGAGCAGGCACAGGGCATTCGCGACGTCGTCGAACGGATCTACCGCGACTCCTATACCGAGGCGATTGCATCGGGGGATCCGTTCGACTCGGTCGACCGGTTCATGCACCGCTTCGACGCCTACACCAGCCGCTCGAACGGATTCGACCTCGTCGTCGCCTACGCTGGTGAGGGAGAACCGGTGGGGCAGACGTGGGGGTGGCCGCTCGGGCCGGACAGCGGCTGGTGGTCCTCCTTGCAGGAGGAACCGGAGGAAGGGTTCACCCGGGAGGACGGCAGGCGGACGTTCGCCCTGTCGGAGATCATGGTGCGGCAGGACTGGACCGGTAAGGGCATCGCTCACGCCCTGCACGATGAGCTGTTGCGCCACCGGCCGGAAACGCGAGCCACTCTGCTGGTGGAGCCCGACAACACCACCGCCTACCGGGCGTATGTGGGCTGGGGGTGGAGGCGTGTCACCCAGCTGCGGCCGGGGTGGCCGGATGCGCCGACCTTCGACGTCTTGATGCTGGACCTTCCTCTCAGCTCAAGGTGATCCCATCCGCCGCCGCTTCGATGCGCTGCAGCGATCTCCATGGCCTATCTGGTGGTGCTTTCAGGCTGATGGCTGGTTGAGGGTTTGCGTATCCAACTGAATGAAAACTGGGGTTCGTCGACGTAGACTCCCAGGTCAGCAAGTGTCGGCCCCGCGCACGCGGGGATGGTCCTCTCAGAGCGGCGGGTCGGCGGGGCGAGACGCCGTCGGCCCCGCGCACGCGGGGATGGTCCGACCTCAACGAGAGTCCTCTCGGGCGGGCGACTGTCGGCCCCGCGCACGCGGGGATGGTCCTGTTCTTGGCGGCGTTTATGTCCCGGTCGTGCCGTCGGCCCCGCGCACGCGGGGATGGTCCCTCCTCGCCGGACAGGATGGTCGCATCGTGGACGTCGGCCCCGCGCACGCGGGGATGGTCCCCACGGCGGCATCAGCGGCCTGTCCCGGGACACGTTGGCCCCGCGTACGCGGGGCCGTTTTGTGGCCCAGGGGTATTTAGAGGTTGCTCGCCCTCGCCTTCCCGATCCGTATGAAGGCGAAGGCGGCGGAGCCCAGCCGAGGTGCAGGCATCCGAACGAGATCACCGTGAGCGTTGATTCGCTGGCGGTCCTGGGCTCATACCTTGCCGGTCCCGTTGCAACCCGGGCAGGGGCGCTCCTCCTGCCGGTTGTCGTTGTTGAAGGTCTGCTTGCCCGTGCCGTTGCACATGAGCAGGTCACCTTCTTGCTGTGCTTGCCCACCTACTGCTCCCGGATGAGACGGTCGGGACGGTCAAGCCATACGTGCGTGCCGCCGGGAGTCACCGACAGGCCGAAGCGGTCCTTGTCCGGACGCCCCCATGCCACCCAGCGGTGGTAGGCCGCTTCGATCTCGTCCCACAGGTTGCGTGGTCCGCTCTGGCTGACCTCCGCCCCGGGCCGGTCGGGAGCGGCGACGACGAGTGCGTGCGAGTCGCCCTGGCGTGCGCCCAGCCGGTAGGTGCCGTCCGCGTTGGTGAAGCCGCCGCCCGAGACGCCGGGCAGCAGCCCGGCGATCGCCACGGCTAGGCCGTCACTTGCCGCCGCGAGCTCGCGTGGGTCAAGGGAGGTCCGTGTTTCGCGCGGTACTGCGGTGAGCGGCGCCGCAACCGGACGCTGGTCGCGCATGAGCATGAAGGCGCACCGGTCTCCGATAGGTCCTGAGGCGGTCCCGTCGGCGGTGACGGTGAGCCGGACCAGGTGGCCGGTGGTCCAGCCGGGCATCCACGGGGCGACGATGACGCCGCCCGGCCGGGTCTGCTCCACCCAGGCGTACGGGACGGTGGCCACGCCGCAGGTGACGTGCACCCGGTCGTAAGGCGCGGCCGGCTCGAAGCCGTCTGCGCCGTCAGCGACGAGCACGACCGGCGACAGCCCGGCGGCGGCGAGGTTGGCGCGCGCCTGTTCGGCCAGGGCGGCGTCGACCTCGACGGTGACGACGTCGGCCCCCAGGTGGGTCAGCAGCCCCGCGGTCCATCCGGTGCCGGTGCCGATCTCCAGCACCTTGTCGCCGATGCGCGCGTCCAGCAGTTCCAGCATCTGGCTCACCAGACTCGGTGCCGAGCAAGAGCATGTGGCCATCGCGGCGGGGTCGGCGTCGCTTTTGGCGGCCATGTCGACGGCGCCGTCGTCGAGCTGGGTGACGATCGCCCGGTCGTCGTTGACGGCCTGCCACCACCGGTCGGGGTCGGCGGTCCGGTCGATCCAGGAGTCCGGGTCGTCCACGACCGCGCCCACCAGGGCGATGTCCGGGACGAACAGGTGCCGGGGCACGGCCGAGACGAGGCTGTCGGGCACGAGGACGTCACCTCCGGCAGGAGGGGGCACTCCTGAAGATAGCGGGCTTGCTCTTCTAAATGTTCTGTCCCGTGAGGTTGGGAACGCGACTGGCTGGTGGGAGGCCGTCGGGTGCGGTGTGGCCGCGGTGATGGTTGTACATGTGCAGTCAGGGCGCGAGCGTGACGTGGCGTTCGGTCTCGGGGCGTAGGGCGGGCGTAGGCCCGTTCGTCCGGCAGGGTGCGGTGGTAGCGCTCGACTTTGCCGTTGGTCTGCAGCCGGAACGGGCGGGTGCGTTTGCAGGCGATGCGGGCTGCGGCCAGGAGGTCGCGCCGCAGACGCGAGCGGTGGCACGAGCCGTTGTCGGTCAGTACGCGGCAGACAGTGGTTCCGGCGTCGGTGAAGAAGGCCTGGGCGCGTTGCCGGAACGCGGCGGCGGTGTGCTTGCGTTCGTCGGGCAGGATCTCGGTGCAGGCCGGGTGGGAGTGGTCGTCGATGGCGGTGTGCAGGTACCCGTGGCCCAGCATGGGCTTGCCGCCGCGCCGATCCGGGGTCGCGGTGCGCCGGGCGGTTGAGGTTGCCCACCGTCCGGCCGTGGACGCGGTGGCCGCCGTCGGCGGGGATGTTGCCGGGTTTCTTGACGTTCAGGTGCACCAGGTCGCCGGGCGCGGGGTGTTCGTAGCGGCGGATCGGGCGGCCGGTGACGCGGTCCAGGTGGGCCGGTGGCGGGCAGCCGTAGCGGGTCAGGAGGCGGTGCACCGTGGAGGGGGCCGGCCGAGCCGGTGGCGGACACGGACGCGTACGATGCGGCGCTCGAGGTGGCGGGGTGTGCGCCGGGGCCGGTGCGCGGACGGCTGGGACGGTCGCTCATGCCTGCAGCGCCTTGGGCACGGTAGCGGTCGGCCCAGCGTTTAGCGGTGGTGGCCGAGACCTGGAACCGTTCGGCGGCACGCCGCAGCGGTCGGCCTTCGTCCATGACAGGCGGGCCAGGCGCAGACGGCCCGGCTCGGTCAGCGGGGCGTTACGGTGGGGCATGAGGACCTCCCGGCGGGTGGTGCGAATCTTGGTCGACTCACACCACGTCAGGAGGTCCTCCCTATTCCAAGCTCATCTGACTGTGTCGCCGTCTGAGCTTCTGCGCGCCCTCGCGGGCGACGGGCCAGCCGCGGACGCGCATGTCCAGCACGAACTCCTCCTCTGCGGCCTCGGACCGGTCGCCGGCCAGTTCGGTGGCGTCCAGGGTAAGGGGGGCCATCAGCTCACTCCTCACACACTTCGGGGTGAAAGGTCGGGTGCTCTCTGGTTCGCCCGGTCGGGCCGGTCAGCTCGACGGGAGCCAGGAGATCGAGACGGCGCCATGCCGCTTTCGCAGCACCACCGAGTACTCGGGAAGCCGGGGGACGGCGCTGCCAGTCGGCCAGAACCCGAACGTGGGCACGCGGTGACGGCCGTTGCGATCCCACGCCTGGATCTGCTCGACAACAGCGGTGGCCGCGTCCTGGCCGTGGACGCCGTAGGCGGTGGCACCGAATTCCACGCCGGCGCCGTCCATCGCCGGACGCACGGCCAGGTAGGCGAGGGAGTCCCCACGCACGCCGCCGAACGGGAACCACGTCTTGCCCATCTCGGCCGCCAGGGCGGTGTCCGGGTCAG
>NZ_BAABDO010000167.1:0-10970 GCF_039539665.1 Actinomadura keratinilytica | reverse complement strand
TCTCCAGGTCCATGAGCATGGTGCGGCTGGCGTTGGTGACGTCGGTGACGTGCACCCCGCCGTCGCGGCCGCCGGTGAGGTTCCACAGCAGCCAGGCGTCGATGTTGCCGAAGAGCGCCTCGCCCGACTCGGCGTCGCGGCGCACCCCCGGAACGTTCTCCAGGATCCACTGGATCTTGCCGCCGGAGAAGTAGGTGGCGGGCGGCAGCCCGGCGCGGTGCCGGATCGTGTCGCCGCGCCCGTCGCGCTCCAGCGCCGCGGCGATGCGGTCGGTGCGGGTGTCCTGCCAGACGATCGCGTTGTGGTACGGGCGTCCGGTGCGGCGGTTCCACACCACGGTGGTCTCGCGCTGGTTGGTGATGCCGAGCGCGGCCAGGTCGCCACCGCCCAGCCCCGCCTTGTTGAGCGTGGTCTCGACGACCGCGCGGGTGCGCTCCCAGATCTCGGTGGGGTTGTGCTCGACCCAGCCCGCCCGCGGCAGGATCTGCTGGTGCTCCAGCTGGTGGCGGGCGACCTCGTTGCCGCCGTGGTCGAAGATCATGAATCTGGTGCTGGTGGTGCCCTGGTCAAGAGCCCCCACGACGTCCCCCATCAGGCCCTCCTCTCCCGGCGGGCGGACGCGCTCCGCCCGCCGGCTCTCGACTCCCCGCGACGGACCGGGCAGGCGCCGGGCGCCGGTGCACCGGGGCGATCAGGGCGTGGCATCGCGCTCGGGCTCGCGGTCGGTGCCCTCGGCGCCGCCGGCCTGCGGCGGCAGGTGGCGGCCGATCAGCAGGTGGTAGAGCGCGGCGCCGACGAGCCCGCCCAGCAGCGGGCCGACGATCGGCACCCAGAAGTACAGGCCGCCGTACTGGTCGCGCCAGGCGCCGCCGTACCCGGTGAGGTACTGGGCCAGGCGCGGGCCGAAGTCGCGGGCGGGGTTGATCGCGTATCCGGCGTCGGTGCCCCAGGCCATGCCGATCGCGACCACCAGCAGGCCGATCAGCACCGGGGTCAGGCCGGCCGGCGGCGGCACGTTGCGCAGGTCGGTCAGGGCCAGGACGACGAACAGCAGGATCGCGGTGCCGATGACCTGGTCGCGGAAGCCGCCCCACAGCCCCACCGGGAGGGTGCCGTTGCCCGGCAGGGTGGAGAACACCAGCTGGCTCTTGATCGTGTGGCCGGGGTCGAAGGCGGCCAGCACCTCGCTGTAGTTCCACCGGACGAGCAGCGCGCCGGTGAAGGCGCCGGCGGTCTGCGCCAGGACGTAGGGGGCGACCTTGCGCCAGGGGAACCCCTGGAAGACCGCGAGCGCGACGGTCACCGCCGGGTTGATGTGGCCGCCGCTCAGCCGCGCCGACACGTAGACGCCCAGGGCGACGCCGATGCCCCAGGCCCAGGCGATGCTGTCGTGGTCGCCGAGACCGCCCGCGACGACCTGGGCGACCACCCCCGCGCCGAAGAGGATGAGGATCATCGTCCCGGCGAACTCCGCGCTCAGCTCCCCGGCGATCGGGGCGAGCCGCCACGGCGGGAGCGGGGCTCGTCGCGCCATGGTCGCCTCCTCCCCCGCCGGCCGCGGTCACCGTCACCGCACGTCAACGGCCTCCCCGGAAGGACGGATATTCCCGTAACCTAGCGTGATAAGCGGAATGACGGTACGCACTTGGACGAACACGCGGCGCAGTGCCGGCGGGGACGTCACCGGCCCCGCGGGCCGGGCTCGGGAGTCGCGACATGAGGCGCCTCGATGAACTCGATCGCCCCGTCGGCGATGCGGCGCGCCGCCGCCTCGTAGCGGGACCGCAGGTCGTGCAGCACCTCCTGGGCGCGCACCGCGGGCCAGTCGGCCGGCAGGTGCTCCACCGGCAGCCAGGGGTCGACCCGCACCAGCTGCAGCCACTCGGTGAGCATCCACAGGTAGCGGGCCAGGTCGTCGGGCGCCCGCGGCACCGGGTCGGGGCGGTCCCAGCGGTGCAGGAAGGCGCGGTAGCCGGCGGCCAGCCCGTCCAGGTCGAACGCGTCGCGGATCATCCCCGGCACGTCGGTGGGCGGCTCGGCCGGGCCGCCGAACACCTTGACCCGCCCGTTGAGCCCGAGGCCCTCGATGACCGGGGCGACGTCCACCCGCGACGGCGTCACCCACATGCCGTTGCCGAGCGGCCCGAACCCGGCCCAGACCAGCCGGGAGCGCAGGTCGTGCCGCTGCCGCTGCCAGGACTCGGGCATGGAGAAGGCCAGCACCGTCCACTGGCCGTCCCAGTCGGTGTTGACCGCGCCGCGCTGCCAGACGCGGCGCTCGCCGTCGACCAGGATGCGCGCCGAGCGCTCGGTCAGGCCGAAGTGCATGCGGCGGCCGCGCCGGTGGCGGGCCAGCAGGCCGCGCCCGACCATGCGGGTGAGCGTGGAGCGGATGGCCTGCTCGCCCACGCCCAGCCGGTCGAACACCTCGATGAAGCTGCCGGAGAACACCGCGATGTCGCGCCGCAGCACGTAGTTGCCCAGGAACGTCAGCATGAGCGCCTGGGGCCGCAGCTTCGGCGGGGCGAGCCCGGGATCGGCGCCGGGATCGGCGCCGGGGTCGGCGCCGGGGGCGGCGCCGTCGGTGGATTCGCGGTTCTGCGTGGACGTTCGCTCGCGCACCGGCCCGGCCCCCTGTCGCGGTCTGATGTTGGGCAGATTATTGACGGTCGTCAATGCTACGCCTATGTTCGGGCTGTCGCCACCGGCTTCGCCTCGCCCCAGGGGGGACGATCATGCGCAACGAAGGACTCGGGTCGTGGCCGGCCCGCCGCGCCCGCAAGACCCCGAACCGCCCCGCCCTGGTCTACCAGGACCAGAGCCGCACGTACGCCGAGACGCACGAACGGGTCACCCGGCTGGCGCACGCCCTGCGCGGCCTGGGCGTCCGGCGCGGCGACCGCGTCGCCTACCTCGGCCCCAACCACCCGGCCTTTCTGGAGACGCTGTTCGCCGCCGGCGCGCTCGGCGCCGTGTTCGTCCCCCTCAACACCCGCCTGGCCGGACCGGAGATCGCCTACCAGCTGGCCGACTCGGGCGCGGCCGTGCTGGTGTACGCCCCGAGCCACGCCGAGCTGGTGGACGGCATCCGCGGCACCGCCGGCGTGCGGGCCTACGTCCCGCTGGAGGCGGACCGCGGCGGGTACGAGGAGCTGCTGGCCGCCGCGGCCGCCGACCCGGTCGACGAGCCCGTCGGCCTGGACGACCCGTGCATGATCATGTACACGTCCGGCACCACCGGGCGGCCCAAGGGCGCCGTGCTCACCCACGGCAACATCACCTGGAACACCGTCAACGTCCTGGTCGACCACGACCTGGTCGCCGACGAGGTCGCGCTGGTGTCGGCGCCGCTGTTCCACACCGCCGGGCTCAACATGCTCACCCTGCCGGTGCTGCTGAAGGGCGGCTGCTGCGTGCTGGTCGAGCGGTTCGACCCCGACGCGGCGCTCGAGCTGGTCGAGCGGCACCGGATCACGTTCATGTTCGGGGTCCCCACGATGTTCCAGCAGATCGCCCGCTCGCCGCGGTGGCCGGCCGCGGACCTGTCCTCGCTGCGGCTGCTGACCTGCGGCGGCGCGCCCGTGCCGACATCGCTGATCGCCGCCTACCAGGAGCGCGGGCTGACCTTCCTGCAGGGCTACGGGATGACCGAGGCGTCGCCCGGGGTACTGTTCCTGGACTCCGCCCACGCGGTCGCCAAGGCCGGGTCGGCGGGGGTGCCGCACTTCTTCAGCGACGTCAGGGTGGTGGGGCCGGACATGCAGGCGGTGCCGCCGGGCGAGACCGGCGAGGTCGTCGTCAAGGGCCCGCACGTCATGTCCGGTTACTGGGGGCTGCCGGAGGAGACCGCCCGCGCGTTCACCGACGGCTGGTTCCACACCGGCGACGCCGCCCGCGTCGACGAGGACGGCTACGCCTACATCGTCGACCGGATCAAGGACATGATCGTCTCGGGCGGGGAGAACATCTACCCGGCCGAGGTCGAGAACGCCATCCTGGCCGACCCCGACGTGCTGGAGTGCGCGGTGATCGGCGTGCCCGACGACACGTGGGGCGAGGTCGGCCGCGCGATCGTGGTGCCGCGCGCCGGCTCGGCGCTGACCGCCGAGCGGGTGCTGGCGCCGCTGGCGGACCGGCTGGCCAAGTACAAGATCCCCAAGTCGGTGGTGTTCACCGACGCCATCCCGCGCAACGCCGCGGGCAAGGTGCTCAAGGCCCGGCTGCGCGCCGAGTACGGCGCGGCCGGGCCGGGGTCCGCCGCGCCCGCGTCCCGTCCCGCCGAGCAGGCTCCCCCGACGGAGCCGTGACCCGCCCCAGGAGCCGCCGCCCATGAACGCCACCGGGACCGCCACGGCGGTCGCCGCCGCCTCCCCGCCCCGGCCGCGCACCGCCCCGGACGCCGAGTCCGACTCCGGGCGCCCGTCGGTCACCCGCCGGGTGCTCGGCATCCTGGACGCCTTCACCCCCGAGCGGCCCGTGCTGTCGCTTTCGGACATCAGCCGCCGCGCCGGGCTGCCGCCCGCCACCGCGCACCGGCTGATCGCCGAGCTGACCCGCTGGGGCGCCCTGGAACGCGACGGGGACGGCCTGTACCGCATCGGCCTGCGCCTGTGGGAGGTGGCGGCGCTGGCGCCGCGCGGGCAGGCGCTGCGCGAGGCGGCCATGCCGTTCCTGGAGGACCTGTACGAGGCGACGCACGAGAACGTGCAGCTGGCCGTGCTGGACGGGCTGGAGGTCGTCTACATCGAGCGCATCCGCTCCCGCAACGCGGTGCACGTGTTCACCCGCGTCGGCGGCCGCTGGCCCGCGCACGCGACCGGCGTGGGCCTGGCGCTGCTCGCGCACGCCGACCCCGAGCTGCAGGAGCGGGCGATCGCCGGGCCGCTGCGGCGGTTCACGCCCAAGACCATCTGCTCGGGCGGCGAGCTGCGCCGCGTGCTGGCCGAGGTGCGCCGCACCGGCGTGGCGATCAGCGACGGGCAGGTGGAGCTGATCGCGCTGTCGGTGGCCGCGCCGGTCTACGGGCCGGACGACACCGTGGTCGCGGCGGTGTCGATCGTGGTGCCGTCCCACTCGTCCGACGCGCGCGCCCTCATCCCGGCGGTGCGCGCCACCGCACGCGGCATCTCGCGCGCGCTCGGCGCCCCGCGGGCGCTGCGCCGTCCCTCCGGCGCCACCGCCCGCGTCTGAGCCCGGCGGGCTTTTCCATTGAACGGAACGGCGGTGGCCGCCGGCGCGCGGGCCCGGGAAGGTCGGGGACATCGGTCCTGACACGCGTCGAGGAGCACCCCATGGCCTTTCCACGCAACCAGTGGTACGTCGCCGCGTACGCCTCGGAGGTCGGCGACGGCCTGCTGGCCCGCACCATCTGCGGTGAGCCCATCGTCTTCTACCGCACCCGCGACGGAAAGCCCGTCGGGCTGGCGGACCGCTGCGTGCACCGGCGCTACCCGCTGTCGGCCAGCAGTCGCGACGGCGACCGGATCGTCTGCGGCTACCACGGTTTCACCTACGACCCCGACGGCACCTGCGTCGCCGTGCCCGGGCAGCGCCGCGTGCCCCGCACCGCCCGCGTCCCCCGCTACACCGTGGTCGAGCAGGACTCGCTGATCTGGGTGTGGATCGGCGAGGACGGCAAGGCCGACCCGGCGGCGATCCCGCGCGCCCCCTGGCTCGACTCCCCCGACTACGTGACCGTGCGGGGCATGGAGCCGCTGGCCGCGCGCTACGAGCTGCTGGTGGACAACCTGCTGGACCTGTCGCACGAGACGTACCTGCACGGCGGGTACATCGGCACCCCCGAGGTGGCCGCGACGCCCATCACCACGGAGGTGGACGAGGAGGCGGGCGTCGTCTACGTCAGCCGCCGCATGAAGGACGCCGAGTGCCCGCCGTTCTACGCCAAGTCCACGGGCATCCAGGGCCGCATCGACCGCTGGCAGGACATCGAGTACCACCCGCCGTGCCTGTACCTGCTGCACAGCCGGATCGCGCCGACCGGCGTGGAGCCGGGCCCGGACGGCGACGACCCCAGGGCCTGCCACGCCGAGATCGTCTACGCGATCACCCCGGAGACCGAGACCAGCACGCACGACTTCTGGATGGTCGCCCGCGACTTCGCGATGGACGACGAGGAGGTGTCGCGGTTCCTGGCCGACAGCAACCGCACCGTCGTGCTCCAGGACGTCGAGGCGCTCAACCTGCTGGAGAAGGTGATCGCCGCCGAGCCGGAGGGCTACCAGGAGCTGAGCATCAACATCGACACCGGCGGGCTGGCCGCGCGCCGGATGCTGCAGCGGATGACGGCGCAGTGAGCGGCGGGCGGGCCGGCGGGCGGGGCGGCCGGCTGCGGGTGGAGTGGACGCCCGGCTCCGACCGGCTGACCGGCATCTGCTTCTGCGGCGCGCGGCGGCAGGCCGACGACCCGGTGGAGATCTGGCGCTGGCTGCTGGCGCACCACGAGCACCGGGACGCCGCCGAGTAGAGTCAGGTCAGCTTGGCCTAACAAGCGCTCGGAGGTGGGTCGGATGGCGACGGAGCGACCAGGGGAGACGGCGGAGCGGCCGGCCCGGCGGGGCGGCGGGCGGCGCCCGCGGATCGCGCACCGCGGCACGGTGGTCCGCACCGAGCGGATCACCCCGCACATGATCCGCGTGGTGCTCGGCGGCGAGGGCCTGGCCCGGTTCTCGGCGGGCGAGTTCACCGACCACTACGTCAAGCTGCTGTTCCCGCCGGCCGGCGTCGTCTACCCCGAGCCGTTCGACCTGGAGGAGATCCGCGCCCGGCTGCCGCGCGAGCAGTGGCCGAGCACCCGCACCTACACCGTCCGCGCCTGGGACCCGGACGCCCGCGAGCTGACGATCGACTTCGTCCACCACGGCGACCGGGGCCTGGCCGGGCCGTGGGCGGCGAAGGCGCGGCCGGGCGACCGGATCTGGTTCTTCGGGCCGGGCGGCGGGTACGCGCCCAGCCCCGAGGCCGACTGGCACCTGCTGGCGGGCGACGAGAGCGCGCTGCCCGCGATCGCCGCCTCGCTGGAGCGGGTGCCGCCGGGCGCGCCCACCCGCGTGTTCATCGAGGTGGAGGGGCCCGCCGAGGAGCAGGCCCTGGACACGCCCGGCGACGCGCGGATCGAGTGGCTGCACCGCGACGGCGGCGAGGTCGGGCGGGCGCTGGTGCGCGCGGTGCGCGCCCTGGACCTCCCCGCCGACGGGGTGCACGCGTTCGTGCACGGCGAGGCGGAGTTCGTCCGCGACCTGCGCCGCCACCTGCGGGTCGAACGCGGCATCCCGCTGGAGCGGCTGTCGATCTCCGGCTACTGGCGGCGCGGCCGCGACGAGGACGGCTGGCAGTCCTCCAAGCGCGAGTGGAACCGCATGATCGAAGAGGAGGAGGCCAAGGCGCTGGCCGCGGCCTCCTGAGCCCGGCGGCTTCCGGGGCGACCGGTCAGGCCGTGGCCTCGCCGGTCTCCCCGGGGGCCCGGCCGGCCTCCCCGGCGCCGGGGTCGTCGGCGAAGCCGGGCAGCCAGCGCAGCGCCTCGGCGCGGAAGCCGCCCTCGGCCTCCAGCTGGCACAGCACGCCGCCGCATCCGGCCAGGGCGCGGCTGACGGCCAGGTACTGCGGGGGCAGCCGCAGGTGCCGGGCCAGGCCGTCCGGCCGCAGGTCGGTGGCCAGTCCCATGCCCCGCGCGGTCTCCCGGCGCAGCCACTCGCGGCTGTAGCGGAACCGCTCGACGGCGAACGGCGCCGCGTGCGGGGCGATCAGGGCGCGCAGCCGCTCGGGGTCCACCTCGGCCTCGGGGTCCAGGAAGCCCTCGGCGCGGGCGTGGGCGACCATCTCCTCGGCGTCGCCGAGGGTGCCGATGCGCAGCATCCGGCCGAGCGACCAGCGCAGCTCGTCGGACACGCGGGCGGCGCCGCCGAAGTCCAGCACGCCGAGCCTGCCGTCGTCCAGCAGCCGGAAGTTGCCCGGGTGCGGGTCGATGTGCACCATGCCGCAGCGGGCGGGGCCGGACAGGATGAACCGGAACAGCAGCAGCCCGGCGCGGTCGCGCTCCTCCTGCGTGCCGTCCGCGATGACGCGCGCCAGCGGCGCGCCCTCCACCCACTCGGTCACCAGCACGTTTCCGGACTGCGCCACGACCGCGGGCACCAGGAAGTCGGGGTCGCCGGCGTAGGCGCGGTGGAAGGCGGTCTGGGCGCGGGCCTCGTCGCGGTAGTCCAGCTCCTTCTCCAGCCGCCGCTTCAGGTCGGCGACCAGCGGCTTGACCTCCACGCCGGGGAACAGCGGCGTGATCAGCCGGCTCAGCCGGGCGATCTGGTTGAAGTCGCTCATCAGCGCCGGCCCGGCGCCCGGGTACTGCACCTTGACGGCCACGGCGCGGCCGTCGTGCCACACGGCCCGGTGCACCTGGCCGATGGAGGCGGCCGCGGCGGGGCGGTCGTCGAACTCGGCGAACAGCTCCCGCCAGTCCTCCCCCAGGCCCTCGGCCAGGACGCGGTGCGCGGTCGCGGCGGGCATCGGCGGAGCGGCCTCCTGCAGCCGGGTCAGGCTGGCCCGGAACGGCCCGGCCACCTCCTCCGGCAGCCCCGCCTCGAAGATCGACAGCAGCTGGCCGACCTTCATGGCGCCGCCCTTGAGCTCGCCGAGCACGGCGAACAGCTGCTCGGCGGTGCGCCGCCGCACCTCCAGGGCGACCGCCTCGGCGGGGCGGCCGATCGTCCGCTTGCCCAGGCCGAGGGCGGTGCGGCCGGCGAACCCGAGGGGGAGGGTGGCCAGCTTGGCGGTCCGGCTCACCGCCCGGCGGGGGATGTCGCTCACAGTGGGACCGTCCTGCCTGTTGACACCGGCTTTTCTGGCTTGAACCGTATAAACGGTATCTCCCGATATGACTGTTCCGTTCGATGCTTGACGGCCGCTCGCGGCCGGATCACCACGGCGCTGGGCTGTGAGGCACCTCATGGCCGTGCCTCGTAGGGGCGGAGAGGGGCGTCCGGCGCGGTGCCGGTCTCGGGCCGGGTGCCGGCGAGGTAGCGCACGGTCGCCGCGAGAACGGCGCGGCGGCGGCGCGGGGCGGCGCGGCGGCGGGCGTCAGGACGGCCGGGACAGGTCGATCTCGGTCGCCAGGCCGTTGCGCCGGACGTGCTCGCGCAGCCGGCCCGCGGCCAGCGCGGCGAACAGCTCCCGGCCGCGCCGCGGGTCGGGCAGCAGCACGTTCTGCCCGCCGATCCACGCCGACGGCCCGGTCGGCAGCGTCGCGAAGGTGACCCGGTCGGGGCCGATCCGGGCCAGCCGCAGCGCCAGCGAGCGCAGCGTGCCGAGGCCGGTGCGGTCGTCCACCGCCACCGACTCGCTGGCCGCGCGCAGGAACGCGTCGAGCTTGACCGGGTTGCGCAGCGTGCCGCCGTCGACCGCCTTGGCGGCCATGGCCCGCAGGAAGGCGTGCTGCCGCCTGACCCGGTCCAGGTCGCTGCCGGACAGGCCCTTGCGCTCGCGGACGAACCGCAGCGCCCGCGCGCCGTCCAGGTGGTTGCGGCCCGCCGGCCAGGACCAGCCGTTGCTCGGGTCGTGGATCGGCGCGTCCAGGTAGATGTCCACGCCGCCGAGCGCGTCGGTCATCCGGGCGAACCCGGCGAAGTCGACGGCGACCACGTGGTCGAGGCGGATCCCCGCCAGCTGCTGCACGGTCTGCGCCATCAGCCGCGGCCCGCCGTGCGCGAACGCCGCGTTGATCTTGGCGCGCGGGTGTCCGGGGATGTCGGTCCACAGGTCCCGCGGGATCGAGATGACGTAGGCGTGCCGCTCGTCCGGCGGCAGGTGCAGCACCATGATCGTGTCGGCGCGGGCCCGTCCCCCGGGCCGCCACTTGTCCCGGGCGGGGACGCCGCGCAGGTCCGAGCCGAGCAGCAGCCAGTTCTGCCCGGCTTCGGCGGCGGCCGGCGGCGCCGCGCGGCTCGGCAGCGCCTCGGGCAGCCGCTGGATGCGCCGGTCGTAGCTGTCGGCGCGCCACACCGCCAGCCCGACGGCGGACACCGCCAGCACCGCCGCCGCCACGCCCAGGCGCACCAGCACGCGCCGGAGGCGCCCGCGCGCACGCCGGCTCCGAGACCTCATGGCACAGATCACCTCCGCAGCGGCCCGTCCCGTCCGCGCCGCCGGGGTGCCCGCACCCGGTCCGGCGCATGATCACCCACCCGGTTCCCCGCCACGGGGCGCTGTAACGCCCGTCATATCGCGCTCCCGCCCCCGAGCCGCCGCAAACCGGTACAGCCGGTTTCGGCGATCCGGTCGATCAGCCCGGCCAGCAGCGCGGTGCGCGGCACGACGGAGGCGAGGTCGAGCCATTCGCCGGGCGAGCGGCAGGCGCCGCCGACCGGGCCCAGGCCGTCCAGGACGGGCGTGCCGGAGGCCGCGACGAGGTTGGCGCCGGAGCCGCCGGCGGCGACGCCGGCCCGCACGTGCAGGCCCAGGTCCAGGCCCACCCGGCGGGCGGTGTCGACCAGCGCGGCGGTGCGCGGGCCGCCCTCCCACGGCGGCACGGGGGCGTGCTGGACGACCTCGGCCGCCACCCCGGCGACCCCGTGGCCGCGGGCCAGGCGGCGGATGTCGGCCAGGACCGCGTCGAAGTCGGCCGCGCGGTCGGCGCGCACGTCGGCGACCTGGCGCGCCGAGTCGGCGACCATGCCGGGCGCCGTGCCCGCCTGCAGGACGCCCACGTGGACGCGCACCCCCGGACGGCCGCGGTGCAGCTCCTGCAGGGCGACGGTCAGCCGGGCGGCGGCCAGGGCGTCGTCGCGGCAGTCGTCGGCGACGGCGGGCAGGCCGGTATCGGCGGGCAGGTCGGCGTCGGGGCCCGTGTGCGCCGCCCTGCCGCGCAGGACGATCTCCACGTCCGCGCCACCCTTGCGGGCGGCGACCACGGCGCCGTCCGGGCGGGCGCACCGCAGGCCCAGCGCCGCCGCCGCGCCGTG
>NZ_BAABDO010000166.1:0-11178 GCF_039539665.1 Actinomadura keratinilytica | reverse complement strand
GACGCCCGTACGATCGTCCACAGTCGGACCTCCGTCGTCCGGCGAGGCCCCGGGAGGTCCGCTGCCCACCAGCGGCCCGGGGCCGACGGCTTGGTGCCATCCGTCACAGACGATCCACCCGCCGAGAGATCCATGACCAGAAGTGTGCAGAAGCGTGCAGAAGCTCAGTGCAACGCCCCCAGCGCACGGCGCATCAGAGCGCGCGCCTGGTCGCCATACACGGCCATCGCCGCAAGCTCGGTAAACGCCTGGGCATACTCTGCGATCTCGCCCGGCTGAGTGATCGTCAGGTACCCCGAGACCAGCTCGACGTTCACCTGCTTGTCGTCGAAGATCCAGAAGCCTTCCGTCGGCCACCGCGTGCGACCTACACCCATGGGGATCACGCCGAGGCTCACCTGCGGCAGCGACGTGCACGTGATCAGGTGGTCGAGTTGCCCCGCCATCGTTGAGGCGTCGCACACCGCCGACCGCAGCACGGCCTCCTCCATCAGCAGCGCGAACCGCCGGTCTCCGCTGTGCAGGACGTGTTGCCGTTCCATGCGGGACGCGACCGCCGCGTCCACGTCGTCGCGCAGGCCGCTGCGCTTCTGGACCGACCGCAAAACGGCTGTCGTGTATGCACGGGTCTGCAACAGGCCGGGCACAAGCCACGACGAGTAGGCCCGGAAGCGCCGGGTGCGCTCGTACACCGGCAGCCGCGCCTCCTGCTGGCGCCGCAGGCCCGTGCGGAGCAACCGCCGCCACTCCACGTACATGCTGTCGACGGCGCGCAAGGCCGCGATCAGCTCGTCGGCTTGCTCGGGCACACCACACACCCGGCACCATGTACGGATGTCGGCGGCCGAGGGCGATGTGGCCGTGTGTTCCAGTTTCGAGACCTTCGTGCGATGCCACCCCGCCTCTTCCGCGAGCGCGGTCGCGGTCAGCCCGGACTCGACGCGGATGTCTCGGAGACGGTCAGCAAGCGCCTTGCGGGCCTGCTGGACGCTGGACGACGGCGAGGTGGCGGACACGGTACGCCTAAGCGGGTCGGTAGTCCTCGTGGTCGACGCCGCGTTCCCAGACCGCCTCGAACGCGCTCGCGCAAAGCTTGGCGGCCGCCGGGTCCTCGGTGACCTCGACACCGGTGGGGCGGCCGTCGCCGTCGAAGTGGTTCCACAGCACCAGGCGCCCGTCCACGAGCCAGAAGTCATTGCCCGGCAGTGCCAGGTCGGACGCGCGCCGACGCGGCAGCCACCGCAGTCGCTCACCGGCGGCGACGTTGGTGAACGCGTAACTGTGGCTGTAGCGGATGTACTCGCTGACCGGTTCGGACACCACACGGGCCCGGCGCACGTCGACGCCGCGGCCGACGGTCTCGACGATCAGGTCGAGCCAGGGACGCCACCAGGACGCGCGGTCGGCGGGGTCCCAGCGGTGCCCGTCTCGCCACGCCTGGATGCGCTGTTGCTCGGACTCGACCGTGTAGACGTCGCGCATCTCCAGGTGCACGGCTGACACGGTGGCCGAGGTAAGCAACTCATGATACGTCGGCGTCACCGGCCACCTCCGGAAAGAACTGGAGCATCCGCGCGGGGAACCGCATGGTCAGCTCGCCCGGCGGGTCGTCACCGACGTCCGCCCGGTTGGCGCGTCCAGCTTCCACCCACGTAGGACGTAGTCGCCGGTGTCGGGGTCACGCCACACGGTAGGCGATTGCCCGTCGTCGGACTGGGGGTCCTTGCCCAGGAACTCCAGGGCCATGCCGTTCTGCCTCTCCGCTGGTGTGCAAAGGCGTGCACGACGACTCTTGCTCTGCGTCGGGGCCGGGTCAAGGGAGAGGTTGCCGGCTACTCGACCAGATGGACGGTGCAGGGCAGCGTCGCGAGCGCCGGCCAGGCGTCCCGCAGGCAGATGCCCGCGGCCACGACCAGGTGGACGACGAGGTGGCCCGGCCGTGTCAGCCGCCCAGACGCACACGGTTACTTGGCCTAGTTGGGCGGCATCCACCGTCACCGGCGCCTACCGACCAACCACCACCCGGTAGACGCCACGCTCAAGCACGCCCTTGGGATGGATCAGGAACGTGCACCTGGTCGCATTCTTCCCGCCCTCCCGGAACCCATCCGTCACGCAGCCGCCGAGGTGCGCGACACCGAGCCCCGGCATCGTCGCGCACCTCGACAGATGCGCCCTCGGCCACGTCGGCGAAGCGCTCGGCGCCGGTGCACCTGCCGGTCTCGCTCCAGGTGAACTTCGTCGTGGTCGGGTCGGTGTCAGTGATGGTGACCTGCCTGGCGAAGGGTGCGGCCCGGGCACCTCATCGCCGACACGGGCTACTCCACGAGCATCATCCGCGCCCATCTGAGGCGGCGGCGCGCGGAACGGCCGCGGCATCCGGGCAGGATCGGAGATTTCACACAATCGGCATTGTGTGAATCTACACAGAGACACGTAGAGTCGATCCGATCCGATGCAGATCGACTAAGCATCAGATCGGATCGCCTTGCTACGCTGATCTCGTGAGTGAGAGTGACGCGGTAGGGAAGTGGGAGAGCGCTGAGCGTGCTGAGCACGCGGGGGGAGCGCTGCGCGACGGCCCGGTGCAGGGCGACGACCTGTCCCCGGACGCCGT
Organism: Actinomadura keratinilytica; assembly: GCF_039539665.1. NCBI lineage: Bacteria > Bacillati > Actinomycetota > Actinomycetes > Streptosporangiales > Thermomonosporaceae > Actinomadura > Actinomadura keratinilytica. The sequence continues at coordinate 8,561 of NZ_BAABDO010000166.1, read as the reverse complement.
CGAAGCGCGCGCCGACGCCACTCGGGCCGCCGGGCGCCGCCCCTGCGAGCACTGCGGCCGTCCCATCCCGCGCGGCGCCCGCGCCGACGCCAGGTTCTGCAGCGACGGGCACCGCAACGCCCACAACCGGGCGCGGCGCCGCCGGGACGCCGAGGAGCTCGCGCCCACCCGCACGCTGCGGCAGGAGCGCGACCGGCTCGCCGCGCTGCTGGCCGAGTTCGAAGAGCGGGTACAAGCCGTGCGGGAACGGCTGGACGACGCCGTGGCCGACGCGCTGGCCGAAGCCGAGCAGGCCCGCCGGGACGCGCAGGCCGCGCGGCGCGCCGCCGAAGAGGCCGACGCCCGCGCCCGGCTGGCCGAGGAGCGCGCCGAACGCGCCCGCCCCCAGGCGCAGGCCGCGGCCGCCGCCGGCGATCCGGGCATCCGCGAAGCCGAGGCGCGGGTGCGCGCCGCCGAGCAGCGCGCCGACGACGCCGCCGAGCAGACCGGCCGCCACAAGCAGGCCCGCGAGGACGCCGAGCAGGAACTCGCCGCGGAACGGCACCTGCGCGAGGTCGCCCAGGAGGAGGCCGCCGCCGCACGGCAGGCGCACGCCGAGGCCGCGGCCGAGGGCGAGCGGCTGCGAGACGCGCTGGCCGCCGCGGTCGGCGAGCGCGACACCGCCCGCGCCGAGCTGGCCGACATCCAGCGACGGCTCGCCGAAGCCGACCGGCACACCGCCGCCCTGCAGGCGCAGCTCGACGCCGCCCGCCACGAGGCAGCGCAGGCCACCGTCCGCGCCGAAGCCGCCGAACGGCGCGCCGACCAGGACCGCCAGGCCGCCGAGCAGGCCCGCATGGACCTGGTGACGGCCCAAGGGGACGCAGAGGCCGTAAAGCGGCTGCTCGCCCGCACCGAACGCGAACTGGAGCACGCCCGCACCACCGCCGACCAGCAACGCGAACGCGCCGCCGCCGCCGAACACCGCGCCCAGGCCGCCGAGGCCGACCTGGCCCGGCTCCGAAAAAGCACCGGTCCCGCTGGGCGTTAAAGGCCCCGGCCGCAGGGCCGCAGCGCGGACGACAGGACGCGTCCGGTCACGCGGCGCGCGAGACGGCGAACGGCTGCGTCTCCCACTGGCGCGCCCCGCGAAGGCATCGCCCGGTTGTGCCCGTCGCTGCAGAACCTCCGAGCGGGTAGGCGAATCCAACCGAATGAGGGGCCGCCAGGGCCCGCCGGAACTCCGCGGAGTCGGCGAGGGAGTGAGCGGGGTTCGAGGAATCGATCATCATGGCGCGGAAGCGCCGCGGATGGTTGCCGAGGATTTCGTCGGCGATGACGTTGCACGGCACCAGCCCCGCGGGCATGGGCGTGCCGGTGACCGGTGTCCGCTGCACCTCGGTGTCGTGGCGGCCCAGGGGGGCGAACCAGCTGTGGGGTGTTCCCTGTCGCCCCGGATCTTGGCGAACCGGCGGCCGTCCAGCAGGATCTGGATTCCGCAGTCGTTCTCGCCCAGGATGCACGCGGTCTTCTTCCATCGCCCGTTGCCGGTCGGACTCATCGGCGTTGCCTTCGTTCGGCCTGCTCGTCCCGTTGGGCGCGGGCGCCTCGTCCGGCGTGGTCGCCGCCGTCGCCCCGGCACCGGGCCCGGCCCGCCCCGCGGCCGGCAGGACGGGCCGGGCGCGCCGGTCAATCGGTCGCCGCCGCGGCCCGGGTGTCGCGCAGCGCGGCCAGGGCGGAGGCGAACATGGTGGTCTTGATCGCGCCCAGCGTGGCGCGGTCCTTGCCGGCCAGGGGCCGGACGCGGGCGTCGGCGACGGCGATGAGCCGCTCCAGGTCCGCGACGTCGTCGACCAGGCCCAGCTCCCGCGCCTGGGGACCGCCGAACCGGTGTCCGGTGGTCATGGAGGCGATGGCGGCGGCCGGGGTGAGCTTGGCTTGGACGAGAGCGGCCATGCCTGGGGTGAAGGGCATGTTGATATCGACCTCGGGCAGGCAGAGGTAGCCGCGGTCGGTGCGCATGACACGGAAGTCGTGGGCCAGGGCGAGCATGGCCCCGGCGCCGAAGGCATGGCCGTTGACCGCGGCGATCGTGGGGACGGGCAGCGACAGCACCCGGGCCAGCAGGCCGTGCACCCGCTCGACGTAGGGGAGCAGTTCTTCGGGGTGGGCTCCCAGCCAGTCCAGGTCCAGGCCGTTGGAGAAGAACTTGCCGCGGCCGGTGGTGATCAGCGCGGCGGGCCCGGAGCGGTCCACGACGCTGTCCAGGTGGCCGTGGACGGCGCCGATCCAGTCCGGGGAGAGCCGGTTCTCGTCCCCGCCCAGGTCCAGGACGAACACCGGGCCGTCGTTGCGCAGTTCGGGCATGGTCACTCCTTGGTCGTCGAAGTGGAGGGCCGGCGGCCGGGACGGCCGGGCGGCGGGATGGCCAGCACGGCGCGGACGGCCGCCTCCAGCCGCCGCCGGGTGTCGGCGCCGATGGGCGTGGCGGCGACGGCCGCCTCGTCGGCGACCGGGGCGGTCAGGGCGCGCCGGAACGCGGCGGTGGGCAGGTCGACCACGCACAGGGTGACGACCTCGACGGCGGCCGCGTCCGCCCGCCCCCACAGGCCCCGGGCCAGCCGCTTCAGCAGGTCCAGCAGCCGCCGGTCGAGCGCGAGCAGGTCGGCGGCCAGCTCATCGGGCAGCTCGGGGCCCAGCAGCCGCTCGCGGTCCACGCTCATCAGCATCCGGGCCGCCGCGGGGCGCCGCAGCGCGAACGCCGCCGGCGCGTCGGCCGCCGCCACCACCGCGTCCACGGCCGCCCCGGCCGGCGGTTCCGCGGACTTCGCGGCCTCCCGGACCGCGGTCTCCTGCAGGTCCAGGAAGTCGCCGGCGGCCCGCAGCCACACCCGCCCCAGCAGGGCGGGCAGAGACCCGAACGCGTGGTAGATCGCCCCGTTCGACACCCCCGCCGCGGCCGCCAGGCCGCGGATGGTGACGCCGTCGGGCCCCGAGCCGGCCACCAGCCGCTCGGCGGCGTCCAGGATCAGCTCAGGGTCGTACAGCCGAGGTCGCGCCATGCCCGTAAAGTAACAGAGCAGATGCTCTGTTATTCGACCGCCCCCCGAAGCCCGCCGACACCGCCGTCGCCGGTCGCAGCGAGCCGCACCGAGCATCGGCCGGGGGCCGCCCTGTGCTCTCGGTGTCATCGCCTGCCCACGGCCGCCCTTGACCAGTGCACGGTCCGCGGCCTCCCGTCCTGCGGCAGGCGGGCGTGCGGGCGTGGTGGGCCGATGCGCACTGGAGGATCGGAGGGGCTGTAAACCTCCGGCACGCACCGGCCCGGGCAGAGAAGGCCCCGCCCCGTCCCCCCGCGGGGCGCTACCGGGGTCCTGCTCCTTCGGGATTCCCGCACGCCACCCGGTCCCACGGACAGGCGCGAGAAATGCACGTGCATCGGCAATAGCAGTCGAACCGTGCAAGGACAATCATCCAGCACTTGGACCCGCAACACGTCCGATTTCGCGCCCCACGACACAATCAAACAAAATAAAACAAGAACGATCTTGGGACGTTTCCCCAGGTCAGCCCCCTTCTCTGTTTGATTATGTGTAGAACGTCGCCTGTGCCCGCACATGGCGTGTTCGACCTTCCAGTCACACCACCCTGACGGCACGTGCACGGATATAGTCCGATCAGCAAGTCCCCAACCAGGGATTAGCCGGACGGCCGCTACCCGTTCGGCTGCGCCTAAAATGCCCGGTCCCAGCTGCACAACACCAGAAATCGGACAAAGCGCAGAGGAGCGCAATGCAGACGATCTTCTACCTCATAAGAAGCGAAGCGGAGCCCGCCCGGTGCAATTCGGGCGGCGGGCAGGCAGGGGGCCGGTGACAGCCTCACCCCCCGCCGAACGCGTCCACACTAATGCGCCCCCTCAGACGAGGGCAGGAACCGACCGTCCGTGAAGTCGAGGAGTTCCTGGAGGAGACCTATCCGGGGTGCGACGCCGCCACCCGGCTGCACGCCCTGGTCTTCTGCTGGGTGTACGTCCAGGTGTTCCGCGAACGCCGCGGCAGGGAGGCCGTCGCCGAGAGGGCCGGCCGCCGCGGGGTGACCCCCCGCAGGCTCAGCCAGATCATCGCCGGCGACTTCGCCGGCGCGAGCTGGGCGGCGCTGGAGGCGGTGCTGATCGCCTGCGACGCCGCACCCGCCGACATCCAGGTGGCTCAGCGGCTCTACGACAGGTCGGCGGCCGGGCCCCCGTGCTCCACGGGCGGGACGCCCGGACGCGGTGAGATCCCGCGTCCCCCGGCGTCCGCCGCGCCGGTGCCGACCGACCTGCCATGCACATCCCAACCGCACCACGGCGAGGGCTGGCACGGCCGGGCCCCGGACGGCGACGCCCACCGCGACGCCGCCCCTCCCGGGCCCCCGCCGCCTGCCCCCGACGACACCGAGGAGGAGACAGCCACGATCGACGCAGGTCCACCCGCCAGGTCCGACGCGGCCGCCCTCCGGCAGCTCCCCGGAGACGGCGACCCCCACGACGGGGCGGTGGACCACCAGCCGCGGGCCGGCCGCCCGTCCGCGGTCCACGAACCCGACCCGATGACGGCCACCACCGTCGAGGAGTTCGTGGCGTTGCTGAAGCAGTTCCGGCTCTACAAGGTGGGGGAGCGGCCGCTGCGCGAGATGGTCAAGGCGGCCCAGCGGCATCCCATGGTGGACCGGCCCTACTCCTTCAGCTCGCTGTCCACCATCGGCCGCAACGGCAAGCTGCCCAAGCGCGCCCTGCTGCGCGCCTACATCGCCGGGGCGGACGGCACGGCCAAGGACATCGAGCGGTGGGAGAGGGCCCACGGCCGGCTCTCGATACTCCTGGCCCGCAGCAACGGTCCTCTCCCCTGACCAGGGGAAGGACGCCCCGTCCCACCACGGCGACGGGGGCTCCCTCACCACCTTCGCGGGTGGCGCCTGCGGCACGGGCGCCACCCGCCGCCCCCCCGAGCAGAAAGGTCGACGTCCGCATGGCGGTCACCGGGCCGCAGATCAGGGCCCCACCAACGCAGGCGCCCCGACCTGCGGAGACGACGGCGGCCTTCCCGCCTCCGACACCGACGGCAGGAAGGCCGCCGTCATCGAAACCGCCGTCCCGGTGTCGCGGGACAGCGCCTCCGCCACACGAACCGACCGTCCAGCGACCGTAGAAAGGCAGGTCCGGCTCGTCATGCCGAGACTAGACCCGCTCCGCGCAACCGGGAACCCTGCACACCTCAGCTGGCGCAAGAGCTCCCGTTCCCTGCCCGGCGACGACTGCGTGGAGGCGGCGCGCCTGTCACGAGACCTCATCGGCGTCCGCGACAGCAAGGACGCCGTCACCGGTCCCGTGGTCGCCGTCACCCTCACCCAGTGGCGGCGGCTCCTCGCCCAGATCAAACAAGGCCGTCACGACCTTCCCTGACCCGCCCGTGATCCCGCACGGCCGGTGGGATGATGAGGCCGGGGCGGCCCTAGGCAGTGTCGTCAAAGTGGCTGCGGGCTGGTCGGTCGATGCGGACCATGTGGCCGCTCTTCGACAGGCGCATCCATCGGCGGCGCGGCGTCGCCGAGCGCTGCTTTCGACCGCATCGGGCGGTGACACGGCGCCGCCACCCGCGCCACTGCAGGACCGCCGAGTCCTTCCGAGTCGCCGACACGTCGACCGCCCTGCCGATGTGGCCATGACACTTTGACGACACGCCCTAGTGGGCATTCGGCCGCGTCAACATTCCCCTTCCGGTGGACCCCGACGCCTCCAATGGTCGGTGCTGGTGACGGTCTCCGGCAGGGGCGGTGGCCCCACCTGCGGCCGGACGCCGCCGGTGGGGCCACCGGTGAGTCACCGCGCAGCGGGCCCAGTCCACGCAGCGGGCGAGCCGGACGACCGGCGCGCCCGGTCCCGGTCTGATCGCCGACGAACGGAGGCGGTGCAGATCTGCGCTCAGGGCTGCTCGCGTTCGGTGCCATGCACGTGCTCGGCGACGACCGGACCGTCTGGCCGCCATCCCCATCTCGGCCTGATCGGGACGCGGGGCCATGTCGGTGTGTCAGGGGGTTCCCGGCGGCGCTCGCGGCGTCCTCGGAACGGCGGTCGGGACCAGCAGCAGCCGGTCGCGCAGTCCCGCCATAGCGGTCAGGCCGCACGCGGTGACCAAGGCGCGCAGCGCCTCAAGGGCGACCGGTGGCGCCTGGCGGCTGTTGCTCTGCCCGTCCCCGGCGCAATGCCGCCGCCCCCGCAGCACCGTGCCGGTGGCCACGCTCCCCAGCGGTGGCGCGCCCTCAGGCGGCCGTCAGGAAGCCGGTACTGCGATGCGTTCGGTCACATTCCAATGGCGGGAACGACCGGACACGTGCCCTGTCAGCTCCTTGCCCCCTGACCCCCCGGCCAGCGGTCAAGGCGGTCAGCTTCCTCGTTTTGGTCGGCCGACAGTGAGAGGGCACCGGGATCCGGCCGTGGTCACCGCACCCGATTCGGGCGCCCCATACCTTCTTCTGCGGAGAAAGTCAATACCTCGGGAACGATTTGTCGGAAGCAGGAGTTACATTCGGCATCGGCACCACCCCCAACCCCCTGCGTGGAGGACATGTGCCCGATCCCACCGCTCACTCCCCCAACCAGCCCGACGATGCGGGCAAGGTCACGCCTGAACAGGTACAGCAGCTGCAGGCCGCCCTGGCCGAACAGCACCGCAGACTGAACACCGCCGATTCGCAGGACAGCGACAAGCGCACCGCGATTGCCAGCGCAATCTTCACCGCGACCGAGAAGCTGCTGGCGGCCGAGGAGCGGCTGCGCGATCAAATTCGGCAGCAGGAGCGGCAGCGCCGCAACGCCCGGGCAACCCGCGGGGCGCTGGTGGCGGCCGGGCTCGCCGCCATCGCCGCGTTGCCAGCGGCGTTCGGCTGGCCGGACCGCGCCTGGCTGCTCCCGGCGATTCTGCTGGTACTCGTCGCGCTGGTGGCGGCGGCCGACGCATACGCCGACGAGGTGCCGCCCGAGGCCGACGGCCCGCATGTGCCGTTCGTCCGCCAGGCACACGCCATGTTCCTGGTGTTCGCCGCCGTGGGCGTCGCGTTCTTCATGACCATGCAGTCCACCCCGTTGTGGGGGGTGTTCGTGGTGTTCGCGGCGGTGTTCACCCGCCCGCTGTTCACCGCTCTGGCCAAGGACGTCCTGGCCGAGGTCGCCGAAGACCGCAGAACCTCCACCGGCACGGGGCATGCGGCCCGGGAAGGGGCGCGCTCGTGACCTACCCCACCGCCTCCACCACCGTCGACGTCGAAGAACTCGCCGACGTCGTCGACTCCCTGCGGCGCAGGCTGGACCAGCTCGACAGCACCGTCAACCAGGAGCACGCCGAGCGGTTGTACGAGCTGGAGAACGACTACCGCCTGGAGGAACTGCGCGGCCAGGTCGAACGACTGGACGACCGTGCCGACGACCACGATGACCAGGTCGCCTCCGTGCGCACCGAACTGCGGCGGCTGACCGGGCAAGTGCGATGGCTGGAGTACCACATGCGCGCCGAGCGCGGGCTGGAGCCGGTCGACCTCGACCGTGTACCCGACACCTGGGCGCAGCTGGCCCGACATGTGCGGATCGGCGACACCGCCCGCGCGTCCCTCCTCACCGAGCAGCACCGCCGGTACCTGCGCGGCGAGATCGACCGGTACAACAGCGTCGCATCCCAGGCCCGGCAGAAGGAGACCCAGACCCTGCAGCACAGCAAGACCATCGCCACCAGCACGCCCGGCAGTGCCGCGCACACCTCCGCAGCCGCCGGGTTCCGCGCCGCACGCGCCGAGCTGGACCAGCTGTACCAGCAGGCCGAGCGGCTGCGGCAGCGCGCGTTGGACGCCGCCGCCGAGCTGGAGGCCGATGACGCGCTGCGCACGAAAGTCGGACCGCAGATCATGCGCGCCGAACGCGCCCGCCCCCAACTGCTGGCCAAGCTGCGTGACCGGATCGGCAAGTGTGTTCGACGCCACGAGCTGTTCCCGGGCTGGTTCACCGCCGCGTTCGGTTACCGGCCTCCCTCCGACCGTACCGAGGCGTGGACCCGCCTGGCCGTCGATGTGCTGGCCTATCGCCTCGTCTGGGACGTCACCGACCAAGTCGCCGCCCTCGGCGATCCGCCGGCGTACGACGCTGCGCACGGAGCCCGGTACGCCGAGTACCAGTCCCTGGCCAGCCGACTGGCCGACATGCGCTTGTGACCCTTTTTCTCGGTATGCGCGCCCCTCCCCGGCACCTCGGGGGCGGGGCGCCGCACACCCACGGGGCCGCCCAACCTCTGCAAGACACCCAAGCGACCAGCGCGTTCTCATGCGTGTCCCTCTTCGCCAGGTCACCGCCATGTGAGAACCGTGATGCCCCATGAAAGCCATGCCATCGCTTCAACGGCGCATCCACCGGAACTCGCGGCCGCCGCCGTGCAGGAGGCGCCATCCGCCGCGCCCGACATCCATCTGATCACGATCGCTGACCAGGGGGGACGGCGGCGCTAGGTGTACTGACCATGGACGTTGGTGACGGCGACACGGCTGGATGATCTTGA
>NZ_BAABDO010000165.1:0-11261 GCF_039539665.1 Actinomadura keratinilytica | reverse complement strand
ACAGCGCCGCGTCGCCGTCCGGCTCGACGGCGGCGCGGGGCCAGGCGGGGTCCGGCGGCGGCCCGGCGTCGTCGCGGTGCCCGGTCTCGGTGACCCGCACGCGCACCCGCCGCCGCGGATCGACCAGCCGCGCCGGGCATCCGGCCAGCACCGCGGCGCCCCGGACGATCGCCTCCAGGCCGGCGCGGGCCTGCGTCAGCCCGTCGAAATAGGTGATCACCTGGACGGCCGCGCCCGCGTCCGGATCCAGCGCCGCGATCCTGCCCGCCAGCTCCCTCACGCCGCCATCATGACACCGTGCGGCGCGCCCTCACACCTCGTGCGGGCGCGCCGCTCCGGTCGGGCGTTCCGGTCCGCCTTCAGGTCAGGCGTTCGCGTCAGGCGTTCGCGTCAGGTGTTCGTGTCAGGTGTTCGTGTCAGGTGTTCGTGTCAGGTGTTCAGGACGCGGCGCAGCCAGCGCAGCCGGGCCTCGCGGGCCTCCCGCGAGATGGGGGCGTGCGGCGCGAAGCCGTCGAAGCCGTGGAACCCGCCCGGCCACACGTGCAGCTCGGCCTGCCCGCCGGCCTGCCATATCCGCACCGCGTAGGCCACGTCCTCGTCGCGGAACGTCTCGGCCGAGCCGACGTCGATGAACGCCGGCGGCAGCCCCGACAGGTCGGCGGCGCGCGCGGGCGCGGCGTACGGGGACACGTCCGGGCCGCCGCGGGCGTCGCCGAGCAGCGCCGTCCAGCCCACGTGGTTGGCGGTGCGGTCCCAGAAGTCCAGCCCGTCCATCTGCCGCGCCGACGGGCTGTCGTTGCGGTCGTCCAGCATCGGGCACAGCAGCATCTGCGCCAGCAGCGGCGGGCCGCCGCGGTCGCGCGCCATCAGCGCCACCCCCGCCGACAGGCCGCCGCCCGCGCTGGTCCCGGCGACGATGATCCGCTCGGGGTCGACGCCCAGCTCGGCGGCGTGCTCGTGGGTCCACACCAGGCCCGCGTAGCAGTCCTCCACGGGCGCGGGGTGCGGGTGCTCGGGCGCCAGCCGGTAGTCCACCGAGACCACCGCCGTGCCCAGCTCCTTGGCCCAGGGCAGCAGCGTCTCCGGCAGGTCCGTCCGGTTGTCGCCCAGGACCATGCCGCCGCCGTGGATGTGGTAGATCGCCGGATACGGCGCCTCGGCGCCCACCGGGCGGCAGATCAGCAGGGGCACGTCCGGTGCGCCGGGCGGCCCGGGCACGGCCCGCTCCTCCACCTCGAACGCGCCGTCCAGCCGCAGGTCGTCGTCGGTGACCGGGGGCAGCGTGTCGATGCGCGCCTGCCGCACCTCGGCGATGGACTCCAGCGTCGACAGGCGGGGAAACTGCCCGCGTATCATGCCGAGCGCCGCGCTCAGTTCCGGGTCGAACGGCGGAGGCGGCCCTATCGGGGCGGGCTCTTGCGCGTCGGGCTCCTGTGCGGCGGTCATGTGAGCCTCCTCGTCTCGGGGTGTGCCCTCATGATCGCTGTCCGGGCCGCGGACTTCGACCGTCGGAAGGCGGGCTCTTCCCGCCATGTGGCGGGTGCGGCCTAGGCTTCCCCCGGGTCCTGCGGGAGGTCGCAGGCCGGCACGTGAGAGCGAGGTTACGGGCATGCCCGGCGAAAAGAGGCCGTCCCCCCGGTTGCGCAGGCTGCGGCCCGGCGAACTGGACGCCGACCAGCGCGCCCTGTACGAGGAGATCGTGTCCGGACCGCGCGGCACGGGGCCGCGCCTGTTCGCGCTTACCGACGACGCGGGCGGCCTGGAAGGCCCGTTCAACGCGATGCTGCTGCGCCCCGCGCTGGGACACGCCCTGCAGGCGCTCGGCGCGGCCATCCGCTACCGGGGGGCGCTGCCGGACCGCTGCCGGGAGATCGCGATCCTCGTCGTCGCCGCCGTCTGGGACAGCGCCTTCGAACGCCACGCCCACGAGGCGGTCGGGCGGGCCGCCGGGCTCGCCGACGAGGAGCTGCGCGCCCTGCGCGCCGGCGACCACGCCGCGCTCGCCGGCGAACGCGAACGGCTCGTCGCCGACACCGCCCGCGCGCTCGCCGACCGCGGCGACCTGACCGGCGAGGAGTACGCCCGGGCCCGCGACGCCCTCGGCGAGGACGGGGTGTTCGAGTTGACCACGCTCGTCGGCTACTACGCCACGCTCGCCCTCCAGCTGCGCGTCTTCCGCGTCGCCGCACCCGGCGAGGACGGACCGGCCCGCGAGGACGGACCGGCCCGCGGCGGCGGCCCCGCATAGGGCGCCGTCCGGACGCGTGCGTCCGCGGCGGTTCAGCCGCTCAGCTCCAGCGACCGGCGCGCGCCCGCCGCCTTGTCGCGGTGCGGGGTGTGCACCAGCACGGGCAGGTCGTGCTCGGCGGCGAGGGCGAGCTGCCGGGCGAACACCTCGTCCTCCTCCGGCGTCATCGAGTCGTACCCGACCTCGCCCACCGCGACGACCCCGTCCTTCTCCAGGTAGCGGGGGAGCAGGTCCAGGACGGGGCGGCAGCGCGGATCGTTGGCCTCCTTCGGGTTCAGCGCCATCGTGCAGTGGTGCCTGATGCCGAACTGCGCGGCGCGGAACGGCTCCCAGCCCACCAGCCCGTCGGAGTAGTCGACGAACGAGCCGACCGACGTGCGCGGCTGGCCGAGCCAGAACGCCGGCTCCACCAGCGCGCGCACACCGGCCCGGTGCATCCGCTCGTAGTCGTCGGTGGTGCGCGAGGTCATGTGGATGTGCGGGTCGAAGATTCTCACCGGACCTCCAGGAAACGGGCCACGTCCGCGGGGACGTCGCGGCCTGCGGCGGTGCGCTCGCGCGCGTAGTCGGTCATCATCCGGGTCAGCTCGGCGTCGGCGCGGTCGTCCAGACCGGCCACCACCGACAGCGGCACGCCGGTGAACACGCACTTCAGCACGGCCTGCCGCCATGCCGGGGCGGGCAGCCGCGCGGCCCCGTACGGGCCGAGGGCGGCGGCCACCAGGCGGGTGTCGTTGGTGCGCAGCGCGTCGTGCAGCAGCGGCAGCGCGGCCTCGCCCAGCTCGGCGCCGAGCGCGTCCAGCGGCGCGGTCGGCGGCTCGGTCGCCGTCACGTTCACCACGACCACCCGCTCCAGGCCGTGCCGGTCGCGGAAGGCGCGGATGTCGTCGGCCAGGCGGCGCAGCGTCCCGGCCGGGTCGCGGGTGCGGCCGTCGGCGCCGCCGGTGACGATGTCGGCCTCCACGGCGGCCAGCTCGCCGCGCAGCCGCGCGGGCAGGCCCGGCGGGACCACGTCCGCGTCGGCGAGCTGCTCGGCCCGCTTCCACGGGGGGACGTCGGCCAGGTCGTGGCCGCCGAACACCAGGTCGCCGACCGCGGGCAGCCCGGCGTCCGGGAAGCCGGGGGCCTCGCAGACCAATCCGGTGCGGTCGGCGAGCCCGGCCCGGACGGCCAGCGCGCCGAGGACGGCCGTCGTCGCCACCGATCCGCGGGCGCCCGCCAGCCAGACGCCGGTTCCGCTCATGGGCAACCGCTCCTCGCTCGGTGCCGCGCTCCGGCCGGGAACGCGGGGGTGGGGTGGGCGATGTCGGGTTTCGGCTTGTCGGGAGTCGGCTCGTCGGGGGTTCGGTCGCGGGGCCCCGCGTCCTTCACGATCGGTCAGGAAACCGACTTTGTCCAGAGAGTGAGAGAAGTTAGTCACAGAGTCGGACGAATGCTTTTATGGTTCCGCGAAAGTGGTTAGTCTCCGCAACGAAACAGGTCCACCCGGGCGCGTGACGTGGGCGTCGGCCGCCGATCCGCCACGGCTTCGGCCTTTCACGGACGGAAGGTTCTAGCATTAAGAACGAAAGCACGGGGGTCGCGCGGGGGATCGAGGCGATGCGGACGATGGCTCGGCCCGAGAACGGGCACCAGGCCCGGCTGCTCGGCCTGCTGCGCGACGAGGGGCCGCGTTCGCGCGCCGAACTCGGCGACGTGGTGCGGCTGTCGCGGTCCAAGCTCGCCGTCGAGCTCGACCGGCTGATCGAGCTGGGCATGGTCGAGCCCGCCGGGCTGGCCGCGTCCCGGGGCGGACGCCGCTCGGGTATCGTCCGGCTGTCGTCGCGGCTGCGCTTCGCCGGCATCGACATCGGCGCCACGTCCATCGACGTGGCGGTGACCAACGGCGAGATGGAGGTGCTCGGCCACCTGGCCGAGCCGTGCGACATCCGCCAGGGCCCCGAGGTCGTGCTCGAACGCGCCCTGGACCTGCTCGGCAAGCTGCGCGAGCAGGGCCTGTACGAGGAGCTCCACGGCGCCGGGGTCGGCGTGCCCGGCCCGGTCAGCTTCCGCGAGGGCGTGCCCGTCGCCCCGCCGATCATGCCCGGCTGGGACCGGTACCCGGTGCGCGAGGTGATCAGCCGCGAGCTGGGCTGCCCCGCGCTGGTCGACAACGACGTCAACATCATGGCGCTCGGCGAGCTGCACGCGGGCCTGGCCCGGTCGGTCGCGGACTTCCTGCTGGTGAAGATCGGCACCGGCATCGGCTGCGGCATCGTGGTCGACTCCGGCATCTACCGCGGGGTGTCCGGCTGCGCGGGCGACATCGGGCACATCCGCGTCGACGACGCCGGGCCGGTGTGCGCCTGCGGCAACATCGGCTGCCTGGAGGCCTACTTCGGCGGCGCCGCGCTGGCCCGCGACGCGCTGGTCGCCGCGCGCTCGGCCCGTTCGCCGTTCCTGGCCGAGCGGCTCGCCCAGGCGGGCGAGGTCACCGCCGCCGACGTGGCCGCCGCCGCCCAGGCCGGCGACCCGGTGGCGGTGGAGATGATCCGCGAGGGCGGCCGCCGCGTCGGCCAGGTGCTGGCCAGCCTGGTCAGCTTCTTCAACCCGGGGCTGGTGATCATCGCGGGCGGCGTGGCCGGGCTCGGCCACACCCTGCTGGCCGAGATCCGCAGCGTCGTGTACCGCCGCTCCGCCCCGCTGGCCACCGGCAACCTGCCCATCGTGCTGTCGGAGCTGGAGGCCGCCGCCGGCGTCATCGGCGCCGCCCGGATGATCAGCGACCAGGTCTTCTCCACCGCCTGACCAGCGCGGACATCCCTTCCATCGTCCACGGCCGCTCCGCCGCCCCCCGTGAGCACGCACGCCCATGGCCGCCGTGCGGCCCCGCCGCGTGCCGTGGCGGCCTCCTCGCAATGCGTCACCGGGCGGCGCCGCGCTAGTTTGTCCTGTGAGCGTCGAAAGCTGCACGTAATCCGAGAAAAGGTCTTCTCAAAGTCATCGAAAGTGGGTACCTTCGCGCCAGGCCCCCAGCCGGCACCCGGAAGGAGCGCGGGCGGATGGAGACCACCGCGGACGGCGGCCCCCTGCTCGTCATGAGCGGCATCGTCAAGGAGTTCCCCGGCGTGCGGGCGCTCGACGGCGTCGACCTGACGGTCCGCGCGGGGGAGGTGCACTGCCTGCTCGGGCAGAACGGCGCGGGCAAGTCCACCCTGATCAAGGTGCTGTCCGGGGCGCACCGGCCCGACGCCGGCGAGATCCGCTTCGCCGGCCGCCCGGTCCGCCCGGCCGGGCCGACCGACGCCATGCGGCTCGGCATCGCCACCATCTACCAGGAGCTCGACCTGGTGGACGGGCTGTCGGTGGCCGACAACATCTTCCTCGGGCACGAGGCGGCCAGGTTCGGCTTCACCCGCCGCGGCCGGATGAACCGGGCCGCCCGGCGGCTGCTGGAGCGGCTCGGCCACGGCGAGATCCCGCCCACCGCCGAGGTCGGCCGGCTGCCCGCCGCCGGACGGCAGGTGGTCAGCATGGCCCGGGCGCTGTCCCACGACGCCCGGCTGATCGTCATGGACGAGCCGTCGGCCGCCCTCGCCCACGACGAGGTCGCCAACCTGTTCCGCATCATCCGCGAGCTGACCGCCGCCGGGGTCGCCGTCGTCTACATCTCCCACCGGCTGGAGGAGATCCGCGAGATCGGCGACCGGGTCACCGTGCTGAAGGACGGCCGCACCGTCGCCGTCGGCCTGCCCGCCGACCGCACCCCGACCGCGCGGATCGTCACGCTGATGACCGGCCGCACCGTCGAGTACGTCTTCCCGCCGCGCCCGCAGCCGCGCGCGGACGCGCCGGAGGTGCTGCGCGTCGAGGGCCTCACCGTGCCCGGGCACGTCCGCGACGTGTCGTTCACCGTGCGCGCGGGGGAGATCGTCGGGCTGGCCGGGCTGGTCGGGTCGGGCCGCTCGGAGATCCTGGAGGCCGTCTACGGCGCGCGCCGCCCGACCGCGGGCCGGGTGCTGCTGGACGGCCGTCCGGTGAAGGCGGCGAGCACCGCCGACGCGGTGCGGCTCGGCATGGGCCTGGCACCCGAGGAGCGCAAGGCGCAGGCGCTGCTGCTGGAGGAGTCGGTGGCCCGCAACGTCAGCCTCGCCGGGCTGCGCCGCTTCTCCTCCCTCGGCTGGCTGGACCGGCGGCGCGAGCTCGCCGAGGTCGCGCGGCAGCTCGAGGCCCTCGACGTGCGGCCGCACGACCCCGCCCGCAAGGTGCGCACGCTGTCGGGCGGCAACCAGCAGAAGGTCGTCCTGGCCCGCTGGCTGCTGAACCGGCGCCGCCTGCTGCTTCTGGACGAACCCACCCGCGGCGTGGACGTCGGCGCCCGCGCCGAGCTGTACGGGCTGGTCCGGCGGCTGGCCGACGAGGGCATCGCCGTCCTGCTGGTCTCCAGCGAGGTGCCGGAGGTGCTCGGCCTGGCCGACCGGGTGCTGGTGCTGCGCGAGGGCCGGGTCATCCACCAGGCCCCCGGCGCCGAGCTGGACGAGGAGGCCGTACTGAACATGATCATGGAAGGGAGCGCCATGGGCACGGTGGGGACGCCATGAGCGAGGCCGAGGGGCACGGCGCCCGCCCGGCCGACACGACCGCGGCCGACACCGCGCCGGCGGACACGGTTCCTGCGGACACGGTTCCTGCGGGCACGGTTCCTGCGGGCACGGCTCCGGCGGGCACGGTTCCGGCGGACACCGCCGCCGACCGGCCGGCGGCCGACGAGCAGGCCCGGGTCGAGGCCGCCGCGAAGACCGCCGGGCGGCGCGCGAAGGGACCCGTGCCGCTGCCCGGCGGCCTGGTCCGGCTGGTGGAGAGCAGGCACGCCGGGCTGGTCGCCGCGCTGGTGCTGCTGGCGCTGATCGGCCTGGTCACCAAGCCCGGCAACTTCGCCACCTCCGACAACCTGGTCAGCATCCTGTCGCTGGCCGCCACCATCGGCGTCATCACCGTCGGCATGACCTTCGTGATCATCGGCGGGGGCATCGACCTGTCGGTGGGCGCGGTGATGGCGCTGGCCTCGGTGTGGGCCACCACCGTGGCCACCCAGTCCTACGGGCCCGGTGTCATGGCGCTGTGCGCGGTGCTGGTCGGCACCGGCGCCGGCCTGGTCAACGGGCTGCTGATCGCCTACGGCCGGATGGTGCCGTTCATCGCCACCCTGGCCATGCTGGTCGCCGCGCGCGGCCTGGCCCAGCGGATGTCGGACCGCAGGACCCAGCTGGTCCGGCCGGAGAACGACGCCATCGAGGCGCTGTCCACCACCCGCGTGCTCGGCCTGCCGCTGGTGGTGTTCATCTTCGCCGCGGTGGCCGCCGCCGGATGGGTGCTGCTCAACCGCACCACCTTCGGCCGGCGCACCTTCGCCGTCGGCGGCAACCCCGAGGCGGCGCGGCTGGCCGGCATCGACGTCCGGCGGCACACCCTGCTGCTGTACGCGCTGTCCGGGCTGTGCTGCGGCATCGCCGCGATCATCATCATGGCCCGCACCACCACCGGCTCCAGCACCCACGGCGACCTGTACGAGCTGGACGCCATCGCCGCGGTCATCATCGGCGGGACGCTGCTGACCGGCGGCCGCGGCACCCTGGTCGGGTCGATCCTCGGCCTGTTCGTCTTCACCCTGATCACCAACCTGTTCATCCTCAACGGGCTGGACACCAGCGACCAGCTCATCGCCAAGGGCGCGATCATCGTCGCCGCCGTGCTGCTGCAGCGGCGCGGCCTCGAGGCGCGCACCTAGCGCTCCGGGCCGGCGCCCCCCGCGCACCCCCCCATCCCATCCCACCTCCCCGCATTCCAGGAGCGACCAATGGCAGACAGCAGCCGCCTCAACCGCAGGGGATTCCTCGTCGGCGGAGCGGTGGTCGGCGCGGGAGCGCTCGCCGCCGCGTGCACCAGCAACGCCCCCGAGGCCGACGAGGACGCCGCCACCGGGCAGAACGTCGCCGCCGGGGGCGACAACGACAAGCCGGGCAAGCGCGTCACCATCGGGTTCTCCGCGCCGCAGGCCGACCACGGCTGGATCGCCGCCATCGCCAAGAACGCCGAGGCGCAGGCCAAGCGCTACTCCGACGTCGACTTCCAGGCCGTGGAGCCCACCAACGACATCAACCAGCAGATCTCGGCGGTCGAGTCGCTGATCTCCCGCAAGGTCGACGCGCTGGTGCTGCTGCCCAACGACGGCGAGCAGCTCAACCAGGTCGCCCGCAAGGCCATGGACGCGGGCATCCCCGTCATCAACCTGGACCGGGTCTTCCCCGACAAGCTCTCGTACCGCACCTGGATCGGCGGCGACAACTACGGCATGGGCGTGGCCGCCGGCCACTACATCGGCAGCAGGCTGAAGTCCAAGAACGTCGCCGACCCGGTGATCGTGGAGATCCAGGGCATCGCCACCCTGCCCCTCACCCAGGAGCGCAGCAAGGGCTTCGCCGACGCGCTGAAGACCTACGGTTTCACCGTCACCGCCAAGCAGGACGCCAAGTTCACCGTGGAGACCGGCAACCAGGTCGCCGGCAACCTGCTGCAGGCGCACAAGAAGATCGACGCGCTGTGGAACCACGACGACGACCAGGGCGTGGGCGTGCTCGCCGCCATCAAGCAGGCCGGCCGCAACGAGTTCTTCATGGTCGGCGGCGCCGGCTCGGCCAACGCCATGCGCGAGATCAAAAGCGGCGGGGTGCTGGAGGCCACCGTCACCTACAGCCCCACCATGGCCTCCTCGGCGATCCGCATCGCCCGGCTGATCGCGCAGGGCAAGGGCATGTCCGACCTGGTGGAGCGGCAGGTCCCGCAGTCCATCACGCTGGCCTCCGAGACGATCACCAGGCAGAACGTCGACCAGTACCTGCCGCTCGGATTCGAGTCCTGACCGGCGGGCAGGCCCGCCCGCAGCGCTTCGACAGGGGGAAGACAGATGACTGAAGACCGCAAGCCCGTCCTCGGGATCGGCCTGGTGGGACACGCCTTCATGGGGCGCGCCCACTCGCAGGCCTGGCGCAGCGTCGCGGCGTTCTTCGACCCGCCGCTCACGCCGGTGATGGCGGCGCTGGCCGGCCGGTCCCGGGAGCGGGCCGCCGCGGCGGCGGCCGCGCTGGGCTGGGCGGCGGTGGAGACCGACTGGAAGGACCTGCTGCGCCGCGACGACGTCCAGCTCGTCGACATCTGCACCCCCGGCGACTCGCACGCCGAGATCGCGGTGGCGGCGCTGGCGGCGGGCAAGCACGTACTGTGCGAGAAGCCGCTGGCCAACAGCGTCGCCGAGGCCGAGACCATGGCGGCGGCGGCGCGGGCCGCCCGGGCCCGCGGCGTGCGCGCCATGGTCGGCTTCAACTACCGGCGGGTGCCCGCCGTCGCGCTCGCGCGGCGGCTGGTGGCCGACGGCCGCCTCGGCCGCATCCACCACGTGCGCGCGCAGTACCTGCAGGACTGGCTCGTCGACCCGGAGTACCCGCTGGTGTGGCGGCTGGACGCGCGCAAGGCCGGGTCCGGTGCGCTCGGCGACATCGGCGCGCACATCATCGACACCGCCCAGTACATCACCGGCGACCTGATCGTCGGCGTCAGCGCGCTCACCGAGACGTTCGTCAAGGAGCGGCCGCTGGCGGCGGACGCGGCGGGCCTCGCGGCCACCGCGGACGGCGCGGCGCGCGGCCCGGTGACCGTCGACGACGCGGCGCTGTTCATCGGCCGCACCGCCGGGGGGGCGCTGGCGTCCTTCGAGGCCACCCGCTTCGCCACCGGGCGCAAGAACGCGCTGCGGATCGAGGTCAACGGCTCGGCCGGCAGCCTGGCGTTCGACTTCGAGGCGATGAACGAGCTGTGGTTCCACGACCGGACCGACGAGCCGGCCGCCGCCGGGTTCCGCCGGATCCTGGTCACCGAGCCCGAGCACCCCTACGCGGGCGCCTGGTGGCCCGCCGGGCACGGCCTGGGCTACGAGCACGCCTTCACCCACCAGGTCGCCGACCTGCTGACCGCCATCGCCGACGGCACCGACCCGGCGCCGTCGTTCGAGGACGGGCTGCAGGTGCAGCGGGTGCTGGAGGCCGTCGCGCGCAGCGCCGCGTCCGGCAGCGGCTGGACCCCCGTCGAGCAGCCCCAGCCCGCCGCGACCTGACCCCGCCGCGGCGACCCGGCCCCGCCGCCGCGCCGCGCGGGCGCCCGCCTCGAGACCCCGCTCGACCTGCGAACCCGCGCGCCGGTCCCCGGGATCACCGAAAGGAGGACACCGCCCCCGAACCCCTGCCCCCCTGCGGATCCGTTGCCCCCGGCGAGGAGGAAAGGCATGGAGACCCCCACCCCTCCAGGCCGCACGAACCCCGATTCCCCCCGTTCCCATCGTGACCGCACCCGGCGCACGCGGCGCATCGCAACCGACGTCAACGTCACCCAGCCCAGGACGCGCCAGGCCGAGCACTACAAGGAGCAGTCGGGCGTGTCGCGGGTGGACCGTCCCGCCGCGCACGGCGGCGCCACCGTCGGCGGCGTGCAGCACGGCGACTGGATCATGTTCGAGCCGTACTGGCTCGGCGACGCCTCGGCGTTCACCGCGCGGGTCTCCGCCGGCGGCGCGGGCGGCACGATCGAGCTGCGGGCCGGGGCGCCCGACGGCAGGCTGCTCGGCTCGGCGCGGGTGGCCGGCGGAGGCGGCTGGGACGGCGCCACGTTCACCACCGTGACCGGCGCGATCTCCCGCGCCCCCGCCCGGGCCGGGAAGATCTGCTTCGTCTTCACCGGCGGCTCCGGCGACCTGTTCGAGATCGACGAGATCGCCTTCACCACCCCGTCCTGACCTGCCCCTCGACCCTTTCACCCCGCCGCGGCGCGCCCGCGGCGGGACGGTCGCCACCCTCCGAAAGGGGACCCACGGTGCACGAGATCAACCGCCGTACCCTGCTGGGCGGCACCGCCGCCACCGCGCTCGGGCTCGGCCTGGCCGCGCACCCCGGCACCGCGCACGCCGCCGGGGGGCGCCGCGCCGCCG
>NZ_BAABDO010000164.1:0-11408 GCF_039539665.1 Actinomadura keratinilytica | reverse complement strand
CCGCTATAGACTCCCAGGTCAGCAAGTGTCGGCCCCGCGCACGCGGGGATGGTCCTGGTCCGGTTCCACGTCGCCTACCGGAGAGAGTGTCGGCCCCGCGCACGCGGGGATGGTCCTTGACATGGCGGATGTTCCAGGACACGGCCAGGGTCGGCCCCGCGCACGCGGGGATGGTCCTCGGCCGTCGCGGTTGTCGAGGGTGAGGGTCATGTCGGCCCCGCGCACGCGGGGATGGTCCTTTTTGAAAGTGCGCACAGGCGCGGCCCATGTCGTCGGCCCCGCGCACGCGGGGATGGTCCGACGGTGCTCGGCCCGGCGACCGGGTCGACCACGTCGGCCCCGCGCACGCGGGGATGGTCCCCGGCCGCCCTTCATGGCCTGGCCGCGCTGCTCGTCGGCCCCGCGCACGCGGGGATGGTCCTTTCGTACGCCGTGAGCTTCACGTGATCACCTCGTCGGCCCCGCGCACGCGGGGATGGTCCGGCCGCCGCGGAGCGGCGGGACGCGACGGCGCGGTCGGCCCCGCGCACGCGGGGATGGTCCCCGGCGCAGCAGCTCGATGCCGCGCGTGAAGATGTCGGCCCCGCGCACGCGGGGATGGTCCGCTGATGGTGCCGCGGCGGCCGGTGTCGCGGTGGTCGGCCCCGCGCACGCGGGGATGGTCCCTACAGGACCACGGCCGCGCAGCAGCAGCGGGAGTCGGCCCCGCGCACGCGGGGATGGTCCTGTACGGCTCAACTTCCCCGGGCGTGCGCCCGTGTCGGCCCCGCGCACGCGGGGATGGTCCCGTCCGCCCCCTACAGCACCCGGTCCCCGCACGGTCGGCCCCGCGCACGCGGGGATGGTCCCGTCCACACGATGGGCCCGGTGGTGGCCAGGGGGTCGGCCCCGCGCACGCGGGGATGGTCCGACCTGGTCAGGACCTACCAGGGGCGCGGCACGGTCGGCCCCGCGCACGCGGGGATGGTCCGAGGTGCCTGACCGAAGGCTGTCTGCGAATGGGGTCGGCCCCGCGCACGCGGGGATGGTCCCTACTACTGGACCGAGGGCTACTCGTTCCTGAGGTCGGCCCCGCGCACGCGGGGATGGTCCCCCGCGCACCGCGGGGATGGTCCGGAGCCCCAAGCCGAGCTGCTCGCCGCGATCCTGTCGGCCCCGCGCACGCGGGGATGACGCCGGGTACCACTTGGACGCCCGCAGCACCCGCTCCAACTGAGGGGCGGGGTTGCCACCGGGCAACCTGTCGCTGGGCAAGGGGTGCGCTTCCAGGGCGGGTGTTAACGCCGTTCCCACCCGAGCGTTGCGCTCCCTTCTTGGCTGAGGAGTGTTAACGGCGTTCCCACTCCCCGCTTGCCCGACCTGACGCTCACGCGCTTCACCCGGGCCCGGGGCCGTTGCGCGAAGTGGGAAGCTCGGCGAGGGGGGCCTGGGAGGTGCCGATGCTGAGACTGCCTGAACACCTGCACCGTCTGCTCCGGCTGATGGGCAGGGTTGCCAGCTGGCAACTCGCTGCAGAGCAAGGCAAGGGTTCCGCGGTAGGTGTTAACGCCGTTCCCACCCCGCTGAGCTCACCCTGGCGTCGGACCACCGCTGCGCGAGAACTGGGATGCTCGGCGACGGCGGTACCCAGGAGGTGCTGATGCTCAGACCATCAGAGCAGCTGCACCGCCCGCACCGGCTGGTGGCCGAGGGCTGCCCGGCAAGCTGCCGCTGAGAGCAGAGCCACGGGTGTTAACGGCGTTTCCACCCGGCTGCGCCCGACCAGAGGGCCAGGCACTTCGCCCGGAGGCCAGAGCCGCTGCCGAGAGCGGGGCACTTCGGCCGGTTCACTCGGGGGCGCGTGCCTTCGGAGCGAGGAGGGCGGCCATCTTGTATGCGGCGTGCTGCTCCAGCTTGGTGGCGCCGCGGTCGTAGCGCTGGGTGGTGACGGGGGAGGCGTGGCCGAGTAGTTCCTGGACGTCCTCGACCGGCACGCCGGAGCCGAGCAGGAGAGTGGCGGCGGTGGCGCGCAGCACGTGGGGGGTGAGCGCGGTGGGGTCGAGGCCGGCGGCGCGGGCGGCGCGGCGTAGCGCGGTGGTCTGCCGCCAGCGGTCGAAGGGGCGGCCGTCCTCGCGGACGAGCAGCGGGTCTGCGGCGGTGCGGCCGACGGTCAGCGGACGCACCAGGGCGTGCACGCGGTCGGCCAGCGGAACCCGGATCTCCTTGCCGCCCTTGACGCGGAAGCGGATGACGGTGTGCCCGGCGTCGGTGCCGATCCGGCCGACGGTCAGCCCCTCCAGCTCGGCGGCGCGCAGTCCGGTGGTGACCAGCAGCGCGACGGCGGCGGCGTCGGCGGGATGCTCCGATGCGATGGTCTCCGCACCGGCCAACAGTGCCGCCGCTTCTTCCAGGGGACGCGCCGGTGTCCGGCCTTCCTTGGAGACCTCGGGGCGGTCGACGTGGGCGGCCGGGCTGGCCGGGATCACATGGCGGCGCACCGCGTACCGGTACAGCGACGACAGCGTGGACAGGCGGCGTGCCACGGTGGCGGCGCGCAGGGGGCGTCCGCCGCGGGTGAGTTCGGCGGCGGCGCCGGTGCCGGTGCCGAGTTCGTCGGCGTAGGCGACGAGCATGTCCTCGGTGACCTCCCACAGGCCGGTGCCGGGGGCGGCCAGGGCCAGCCAGCGCAGGAACGCCGCCGTGTCGGCCAGGCGGGCGCGGCGGGTGGCGGCCGTCTTGCCCGCGCGCAGCCAGGCCGCCACCGTCGGCCAGCTGGCGGACGGACCGGAGCGGGGGAGCCGGTCGATCAGGTCGACGTCGGCGCCTGCGACCTCGCCGCCGTCTCCTCGGCGTCGGCGCGGTCGCAGGCCGGGGATGTCGCCCACCGACACCAGCAGCGGCGCCGGCGGGGGAGCGGAGTGCAGGTGGGCGGGGTGGAGGCCGCCCGGTCGGCCGTCGGGAAGGCCCGGCGTCCCGGCGGGCGGGCGGGGGACCACGGCAGTGGGTTCCAGCGTCGGCGGCTCGTCATCCATGGCGGCTCCGGTCAGGGCTGTTGCCGAATCGTAGACGTGTCTGCGCCATCGGCGTCGGCGGCCGAGTGGGAACGGCGTTAACACCGGGGACGCGCTCCACCACCTCGGGTGGAAACGGCGTTAACACCTCACCGCGGGGATGCCCTCCACCGCGGCAGGGGTGGAAACGGCGTTAACACCCTCTGGTGCAGACGGGCTTGGGAACGGCGGCGGGCGGAAACGGTGTGACGGCTCGCCGCAGACGTGGCGCTCTACCAACGGGGTGGGAACGGCGTTAACACCGGAGACGTGCTCTATCGCTCCCGAGTGGGAACGCCGTTAACACCCTCCTGCACAGGTGGGTTCGAGGACAGTGGCAGGTGGGAAGGGTGTGACGGCCCGCCGCGGACGGAGCGCTCCCTCAGCCGAGTGGGAACGGCGTTAACACCATGCAGGCCGTCAGGGCCGGGCAAGTGGACGAGGGTGGGGGAGGGGCTTGCCTCCCCCACGTCCCGTCCGTTCGTGGTGGGCACGTCTCCGCACGGCATGAGGCTGTGCGGATCAGTGTTCCTGGACGAGCAGCTTCGCGAGCTCCTCGCACTGCTCGCGGGTGAGCCGGGACCGCAGCTCCCGGGCGATCGCCGCCACGTCCTCGCCGTCGGACGCGACCCGCGCCGAGGCGGAGCGTGCGGGGGCGCCCTCGGTGCGGGGCTTCGGGGTGGAAACGGCGTTAACACCCTCGGCCCCGCTCGCCGGTCCCTCATCCGCGGGCCGGGGCTTCTCCCGCTGCCGCGGTACGCGCGCCTGCCGGGCGGCCTTGGCGTCCTGGGCCGCCCCGGCCTGCTCCTCCTTCGGCAGCTTGCCGATCTTCCGCGCGTCCTCGACCGTCAGGTCGCCCGACTTCAGCTCCTCCTGCAGCTCGGGCGTGAGCTCCAGGAGCGCGAGGCGCTGGCTGACCCAGACGTTGGACTTGCCGATGCGCCGCGCCACCTGCCGCTGGGAGCCGTGCACCTCGACGAGCCTCGCCAGCGTGCGGGCCTCCTCCAGCGGGGTGAGGTCCTCGCGGTGCAGGTTGGCGATGAGCGCGGACTCCAGCATGTCCTCGGAGGAGCCGGCGAGCGCGTCGTTGACGTCGGCCCGCAGCTCGTCGAGGCCGGCGAGGCGGGCGGCCGCCAGGCGCCTGTTGCCGTCCAGCACCACGTACGCGGCGGAGCCGATCGCGTCCTCGGACCCGGGATGGGCCTGCAGGAAGGTCTTGCGCGTGACGACGGTGATCGGCTGGATCTGCCCGCGCGACAGCAGGCTGTCGGCGGTCTCCTGGATCTCTCCGACGTCGTTGCGCGGGTTGAACGGGTTGTGGGCCAGGTCGCCGATCGGGATCGTGCGCGGCGGCCCTTCCTGCGGGGGCGCGGCGGCGGCCGGCGCGGCCTCGCCGGTGGCGGTGGAGATGAGCTTGCCGCGCATGCTGCGGGTGCGGGTCGCGGCGGCGAAGGACGGCGAGTCTCCGAGCTGGTCGGCCTTGCTCACGCGATCTCCTTGGCGAGTTCCCGCATCACGGCCGCCTGCTCGCTCTTGGGCGCGTAGGCGAGCAGCGGCTGGTGCTTGCGCACGGCCTCGCGCTGCTCCTTCAGGTCGGGGATGACCGCGACGACCGGCGGGTCCCCGAGCTTCTCCCAGTTGGACAGGGACGAGGTGGCGATGAAGCCGCGGCGGGCGTCGTACAGGTTCACCACGATGCCCAGGTGGTCGATCTGGATCTGCAGGTCGTCCTGGAGGTCGGCGATCTGCTCCATCAGCATGCCGAAGGCGTCGGCGGAGCTGTCCTCGGCCTGCACCGGGATGAGGACGCCCGAGCTGCGCGGACGCTCGCCGTCGCGGCGCCGCCCGTAGTAGAGGCCGGCGTCCATCGCCAGGCCGAGGCTGGGCGGGCAGTCGATGATGATGACGTCGTAGTCGTCCTCCAGCGGCGCCAGCGCCCGCTCCAGCGCGGCCTCCCGCGCGCGGACCTGCGACAGCTTCACGTCCAGGAGGAAGCCGTCGGCGCAGGCGGGCAGCACGTGCAGGCGCCCGCCGAAGCCGTCCAGGCGGACGACCAGGTCGCGGATGTGGCCGAGGGGCTCGCCGGACATGTGGCGGGCCAGGCTGTCCTCGCCCGCGATGATGGGGGAGACCCCGAGCTGGTTGGTGAGGTGGCCCTGGGGGTCGTAGTCGACCACGAGGACGTTCTCGCCGCTCTCGGCGTACGCGGCGGCGATCCCCGCGGAGACGGCCGTCTTGCCGACGCCGCCCTTCTGGTTGCCGACGACCTTCCGGCGCGGCACCTGCCGGACCGCGGCCCGGGGGGAGGGG
This sequence comes from Actinomadura keratinilytica, assembly GCF_039539665.1. Classification (NCBI taxonomy): domain Bacteria; kingdom Bacillati; phylum Actinomycetota; class Actinomycetes; order Streptosporangiales; family Thermomonosporaceae; genus Actinomadura; species Actinomadura keratinilytica. The sequence goes on along the minus strand of NZ_BAABDO010000164.1, from coordinate 6,069 downwards.
TTGCTGTCCAGCCAGAGGCTGACGGCCTGCGCCAGCCCCTGGACGTAGGAGACCCCGCGGGACGCGCAGGCGGGCTTGAAGTCGTCGTCGTACAGCCCCGGCGGGAGCCACGTGCTGAAGGACTCGGCACCGGACGTGTCGACCTCCGCCGGAGGCGTCTTGGCGGTCAGCCACGCGCGGATGCCCGCTTCGACCGCGTCCTGGATGTCCATTCGCAGCTCGGCGGCCCGGACCTTGAGGTCCTGCCGCAGCCAGGAGGGGAGCTTGGAGACGACCTTCTCCCGCTCCTCACGCTCGTTGTTTCCAGCCATGCGCGTTACCTTACTAACGTCTCATGATTCACTGCAGCAACACGCCGGTACCTAATCCCAAGGGATGGTCAAAGCGGTGTTAACGCCGTTCCCACTGGGCCGTCCCGGGCGGACGCGAGCGGGTGCGGTTCACCGCCGGAGCGGTCCAGGCTCGGCCGCATCTGGGAACGCTGCTCGTCCCGTCCATCGCCGCCTCTCCGGCGATTGGTCACCGCAGGTGGCCGCACCGCGGTGCGCCCGGCAACCGCACCGCAATGCGACCCCCGAGATCAACGAGGAGGCCGCGCACAGGATCTCGACGTCCGGGTGCCGTCGGGACGGTTCGGTGCGGGGCCAGGATCAGATCAGGTGGCGCCGCGCGGCCCACACCACCGCCTCGATCGGGGTGTCGACCTCAAGGCGGTCGCATATCTGGCGCAGGCGACGTCGTACGGTTCGAGCGGACATTTGGAGGTTGTCGGCGGCGTCCTCGGTGGTGGCACCGGAGGCGATCTGGGCCAGCAGCCGGAAGTCGTCTTCGGACAGGTCAGGTGCCTCTATCCTGCGTCGGGAACGGACGGATGGGAACGCGACGGGTTGCGCGGGCGCATCCTCGGCCGTTGGCGCGCTCGCGGCGGACCGTCCTGCATCTGTTCCGGTCGCCTGACTGTCGGCATCGTCCGGACGTTCCGAAGATGCCGAGGGCGGGGGAGTGGCGTCCACCAGCAGCCAGCCTTGCCCGACGATCCCCTTCACATGGAAGTGCACGGGCCGGAACTGGTCCATCCCGGCGGCGTCGGACGCGCCGCTGCGGGCATGCAGCGAACGGGACAGCATCATCACCAGGTGGGCGTCGGCATCGGCTATGGCCTGTCTCGCGACAGGGGCATCCAGCAGCCGACAGGCGAACATGATCGCTCCGCCGGACACCTCGTAGTCGTTGGCGCGGACCGTACCGGTGTGGAGGGCGACGCGCAGGCGCAACGCGGTCTCGGCGGTGCGCACCCGGTTGTGGGCGCGTAGCCGCGTGCGCAACTCGTCGACCAGCTTGGGGACCGCAGCGGGCTGAGGGCATTGCGGGAGCACTACCAGCGCCCCGTCGCCGCGGTCTTCGACATGCGCGCCGTCCAATCCCGCGCCGAGGCTGTGCTCGAAGGCCTGCTGAAGGAGGCGGTACATGGCTTCTCGCAGAGCCAGTTGGCCGTGCTCGGGACGATTCGCGAATTCGTGGATGTCGATAACCGCCACCAGGGCCTCCTGGTGGTCTGGCGGAGAGCTCGAACGCGAGAACGCCTGGGCGGCGTCCAGAGTCTCGCTGATCAGGCCGTCGTCGGGCCGGTCGCGCAGCCGGCGTGCACCGGTGGTCCCGAGGGCGGTGTGCTCCAGCAGGCTGAGCGCGCGCAGCACCTGGGCCAGCGTCCGGCGCGTGGACGGCTGGTTGACGATCTCATCCCACGGTGGCTGCTCGCGCCCGGCGTCGGCGGCCCGCTGCAGCCGCCGACTGATGGTGTCGGCGTCCAGGACCTCGGCACCCGCGGTCGCCTCGGCGATCAGCACATCCAGCGGAGTGGGGGCGTCGGAGGGAATGTGGTTGCGCAGCATCCTCCACAGCTTTACGACCTGCAGTTGACGGGCCTCCCGCGCTGGACGCGCCCCCGTACCCGGCGCAGGGGCGAACATGCGGGTGTCGTCGTCGGCGGTGCCGGTCGGGAGGTTCTGAGCGCCGACGTCGTCGCTGGTGCTGCCCATCATCGTTCCTCCCCGAGCACAGAGTCCCAGGCCGCGCTGCTCCTCAAGCGGCTGAGCCGGGTCCGCAGGGTCTTCTCGTTCATCCCCACGGCGGCGGCCGCCTCCTTGATCGTCTTGTCGGCCAGGATCAGCCGAGCGGCGGCGCGGGTCTGCGGGTTGGCGATCGCCTGCAGGATCTCCCGGCGGCGTGCCCGGTTCAACACCTGCCGACTCGTGGGGTCCTCCCACTGCCCCTCGGGCGCCGTCAATTCGTCTGCGTCATCGCCGTTCAGAAGGCCGACTCCGCCCGCCCTGTCCCAGGCGCGCTGCTCACGGGCCCAGCGGTCGTAGACGTTGGAGAACTGGAACAGGCAGGCGCCGATGAAGAAGGTGTTCAGGCCGGCGCCGCCCTGCGGGTCCCAGCGTCCGGCCGCCAGCACCTTGGTGATGAAGTACCCCAGGGCGCGGGCGACGGTCTCGCCGGCCAGTTCCTGCCGGTCCGCGCGGGTCCAGCGGCCGGGCCCGTACTCGACCAGGGCGATCGGACGGCCCTTGGCCTTGCATTCCGCGACGATCTGCCCGGTGCGCATCCAGCTCATCAGCACCGCCAGCGCGTACGCGGCCGTCTCGGCCATCCAGGTGTGCGTGACAGGTCCGTCGAAGCCCTCGGCGCGCATGGCCAGCACCAGCTGCTGCTCGTGCGTCCGGCGCCGGGCGCGTTCGGCGAGCGCCTTCTCCTGTTCGCTGGAGAAATCCTCCTCCTCCAGGTCGGCGGCGGCGACCTCGGCCTCCAGAGCCCGCAGCTGCCGTTCAGTGATCGCCAGACCGCCGCTGCCCGCGCCCGGCTCCGCCCCGGTGTCGGCCGGGGGTGTGGCCTGGTCCGGACGCTCGCCGTGTTGTATCCGGGGCGAGTCTGGCCGCGGCGGCTCCCCGGCCTCCTCGGCTCGCCCCATCGGCTCCTCCAGTTCGGGTCTGGCCTGGATGGCCGTACCTGCACGGGGTGTAGATGACGCCGCGGCGGGTTTGCTTCACCCGACTCGGATTTTTTCCGCGGCCAGATCGACTCGGTATGGATCACCCCCGGCTGAGGCAAACCCCGGGCGCGCCGATCTACAGCCGTCGGCGTACGGCACATCACAAGGCGCAGCCACGCACAGTTGGAGACGACCATCATGGCCATCACCCGACCGCCCCGCAGCACCCGCCGCCGACCTCGGCCACAGCCGGACACGTCCCCGGCCCCCGCGTCGCGTCTTGTGGCCGGTGGCCGCCGGTCGCCCGCCGGGACCGGCCGGACCGGCGCGGCGTCCCAGGGGACAGGGGGGCGGGCGTGGCCGTGGACGACGCTGCTGCTGGGCCTGGCCGCCTCGCCCACCGGCGCCGCCCTGGCCGTCTGGCAGCAGACCGGCGACGTGGGCCTCGCCTTCAAGGTCGCCGCCCTGGTCGCTGCTGTCGCCCTTCCCCTCGGCCTGGCGGTGGTGTTCCAGGACACCATTCAGACGTGGATTCGGCACCGCCCGGAGATGCGCCGTACCCGCGACGACGGCCGCGCCTTGCACGCCACCGCGAAGGCCGCCCTGGCGGGTCCCCATGACACCCCCGCCGTCGCCGCCCGCAAACGCGCCGATGCCCGCGCCTACGCACGCGAACGCGGCTGGACCAACCCCACCACCTTGGGCGACATGATGGCCATCACCCGCGACCAGGCCGCCTCCTCCAACCGCACCGATGACCCCGGCCGCTGACAGCCACCCCAGGCAGCGTCGTCCACCAGCCAGTACACCGAGTGCGACAGGACGTCCGCCAACGCGCAGGGGCAGACGGCGGACCAACAGGAGCGCAAACGACGGAAACGGACATGGCTCTTCGCCATACCGGTGGACCCGAGACGCGTTCTCCTGCAGGCTTCAACATGATGTTGAAGCCTGCAGGAAGGTGGCTCGCATGGCCGCACGGCGCCCGCTCGATCCGCCTCCCACTTCGGTCGAGGTTGAGCGGATCGTGGAGGAGGTCCACCGGCGACGCCTTGCCGAACACGACGATGACCTGCACCTTTGGTCGGACGCACCGGCTGACGTCATCACCTACGTGCTGGAGCACAGGCGCGTCCCGCGCCGCGTGCAGGTGGCCGACGCCCGCGCTGCGCTGCGGCTGATCCGGGCCCAGCGCGCCCGGCTGGACGAATTGGAATTGCGGGCGCTGGACATCTGCCGGCAGGACGGCGACCAGCAGGTGCCGTGGAGCGCCCTGGCCCGAGATCTGGGAGTGGCCACTCCGCAGGCCGCCGACCAGCGGCGCGACCGGCTCCGCGCCGCCGTCGCCGACCGCGCCCGCCGGACCGAGGAGTCGGCGGACGCCGAGCACGCCGAGCGGGCGTGGACGCTGCGCAACGGGGCCCGCATCCGGACCGCGGCCGCCGCACTGGTGCGCGCCTTCAACGACATCGCCGCAACGGGCAACGGCGAGGCCGTCGACATCATGGAGGACATCGAGGTCGCACTGGACGGCTACCAGGCCACCCATCGGCAGCACGCCGCGCTGGTGTACTACTTCGGCATGCTCGGCCGGGCGCTGGGGGAGAAGGCCGCCGACCTGCCCGCCGTCCGCACTGCGGTCACGCTGTACCGGGAGTTCGACGCCGTCACCGCATCAGACGACGTCGCATAGGAGGCGCAGACCGCCCAGCGCCCCCCTGGACAGCGGGCAGCCGATCGCCGCGATCACCTCGTCGGGCGGGTTGCCGTGGACCGGATCCCACTGCCGGCGCATGACCTGCTCCAGAACCCCGAGGTGGCGGCGCCCGTCCCTGGGCAGCAGGTCGATGTCGGCGGGGTGCAGATCGCACGGCTCACAGGACGTGTCCGTCGCCGCCCCGTTCTGCCAAAACGTCGACACAGCGGCGCACTCACAGCCGAAGACCGGTCGAGGGTTTGCAAATCCAACTAAATGAAAACTGGCTCTTGTTGGCATAGACTCCCAGGTCAGCAAGTGTCGGCCCCGCGCACGCGGGGATGGTCCGAGCAGCCCGCGTGACCTGTGGGCGCTCGCACCGTCGGCCCCGCGCACGCGGGGATGGTCCGCACACCCGCCAGCCGCTGGCAGGCGCCGAGCAGTCGGCCCCGCGCACGCGGGGATGGTCCCAGATCCTCGCCGCGATCGACCGGCCGGACGTCGTCGGCCCCGCGCACGCGGGGATGGTCCGCCGACGGTGGCGGCGACACCGTCCGCGTCACGGTCGGCCCCGCGCACGCGGGGATGGTCCGGGCGCGCCCGCGTCATGGACCCGCCCGACGACGTCGGCCCCGCGCACGCGGGGATGGTCCGTCTCGGTCATCACCCTGCGGCGCCAGTACAGGGTCGGCCCCGCGCACGCGGGGATGGTCCCCTGGCCGAGCAGGAGCGGACCGAGTGGTTTGAGTCGGCCCCGCGCACGCGGGGATGGTCCGCCGGGTGTTGATGAGCTGATCGCGGCCGTGTCGTCGGCCCCGCGCACGCGGGGATGGTCCGCGGGACGCGACGGCGCGCGGTGAGCGTGTGGACGTCGGCCCCGCGCACGCGGGGATGGTCCCAGGCGCGTGCACTGGCGGATCCGCCACGAGCGGTCGGCCCCGCGCACGCGGGGATGGTCCCTCCGCCGCGCGCAGATGCCGCGCCAGGGCATCGTCGGCCCCGCGCACGCGGGGATGGTCCCGCCGTCACCGCGTCCACCAGGCCCGGCCACGAGTCGGCCCCGCGCACGCGGGGATGGTCCCCCACCTGCGCGGCCAGTGGGCCAAGGCGGCAGGTCGGCCCCGCGCACGCGGGGATGGTCCCCCGAAGGTCCCTTGACCGGCAGTGGCCGGTGTGTCGGCCCCGCGCACGCGGGGATGGTCCCAGGCCGGTCGCTAGGCTGCGCGGGTGCGGTTGGTCGGCCCCGCGCACGCGGGGATGGTCCGACATGGCGCTGGCCGTAGACCCGATCGTGGCCGTCGGCCCACGCCGGGATGACCGCCGGGGCGACCGGCCGCATGCCCAGGTGCGGCACTTTGGGGGTGTCCGGTTCGGTGAGGGT
>NZ_BAABDO010000163.1:0-11465 GCF_039539665.1 Actinomadura keratinilytica | reverse complement strand
GGCGGCCGCGCCGAGCCGGTCACCGCGGGCGACTGCGCGGGCGCGGCGGCCGGGCTGTTCGGCCTGCTGGCGGGCCTGACGTGGACGGCCCACCGGGGCGGGTACGACGCGTCCGGGCGGCTGTGGCGGCGGCTGGCGCGCGTCCCGGTCGGCGCGGCGGGCGTGTCGGCGTTCTACACCCTCGGGCTGTTCCTCGGCACCCAGCCGGTGCAGGCGTTCGCCGGGCAGGCGCTGCTGGCGCTGTGGGCGACGGCCGGGGCGCCGGAGGCGTTCTGGCGGCTCGGGCTGGCGGCGCACCCCACCCGCGCGGTCACCCGGGCGGGTGAGGAGCGCGCCGAAGTGCGGCAATAGACTCGGTCCATCATGGCCGCACCGCAGATCTCTCCCAGCATCCTGTCCGCCGACTTCGCCCGGCTCGCCGACGAGGTGGCCGCCGTCTCCGGCGCCGCCGACTGGGTGCACGTCGACGTGATGGACAACCACTTCGTCCCCAACCTCACCCTCGGGCTGCCGGTGGTGCAGTCGCTGCTCAAGCACAGCGCGCTGCCACTGGACTGCCATCTGATGATCGAGGACCCGGACCGCTGGGCGCCCCAGTACGCCGAGGCGGGGGCGGGCAGCGTCACCATCCACGCCGAGGCGGCCAAGGCGCCGATCCGCACCCTGCGCGCCATCCGCGCCGCCGGGGCCCGCGCCGGCCTCGGCATCAACCCGGCCACGCCGGTCGAACCGTACGAGGACCTGCTCGGCGAGATCGACATGCTGCTGCTGATGACCGTCGAGCCGGGCTTCGGCGGGCAGAAGTTCCTGGACGTGGTGCTGCCCAAGATCCGCCGCGCCCGGCGGATGATCAAGGGGCGGGAGCTCAACGTGTGGCTGCAGGTCGACGGCGGCGTCAGCGCCGAGACGATCGAGCGGTGCGCCGAGGCGGGCGCCGACGTGTTCGTGGCGGGCAGCGCCGTGTACGGCGCCGACGACCCCGCCGAGGCCGTGCGCCGACTGCGTGCGCAGGCCGAGCGCGCCACGCCCGCCGACTGAACCCTGCCGACCGACCTGCCGACCGACCTGCCGACCGACCTGCCGACCGACCTGCGCCGAACGTACTCGCCCGCCGGGCGGCAATGCCCCGAACAGCGCGTCGCGCACGGGGCCCGCCCGGCGGACGGCCTGGTCGGCAAGAAAACAAGCGAGCGCTTGGTTGGCCACTTTCGGTCGTGAAATGTCTCACATCCGGCCGGGAATGCCCGGCATGGCACACTGGTTGGCAGCAATGAACGCGTGCTCCGGGGTCGGTGAAACTCCGAACCGGCGGTGACAGTCCGCGACCCGGCCGAAGCCATCGGCCGGTTGACCCGGTGGAACTCCGGGACCGACGGTGAAAGTCCGGATGGGAGGCAGCGCGCTGGGCGTCCCGCTTCGCCGCCGCGGCGGCCGGGGCAGGGCGCCGCGTACACCGTACGCACGTCCCGGAGCCCGTGCCGAACGCATGAGGAGGCCCCGGGACATGTTCACCGGCATCGTCGAGGAACTCGGCGAGATCGTCGCGCTGGAGCCCGCCGGAGACTCGGCGCGCATCACCATCCGCGGCCCGCTCGTCACGCAGGACGCCGTGCACGGCGCGTCGATCGCCGTCAACGGCGTGTGCCTGACCGTGGTGGAGGTCGGGGACGGCGCCTTCACCGCCGACGCGGTCAAGGAGACGCTGGATCGCTCCAGCCTCGGCGAGCTCGGCCCCGGCGCCAAGGTGAACCTCGAACGCCCCGTGCGGCTGTCCGACCGGCTCGGCGGCCACCTGGTGCAGGGCCACGTCGACGGCGTCGGCCGCCTGATCTCCCGCGAGCCCGGCGACCGCTGGGACGTGGTCGTCTTCTCCCTGCCCCCCGAGCTGTCCCGCTACGTGGTCGACAAGGGCTCCATCACCGTCGACGGTGTCAGCCTCACCGTGGTCGAGGCGGGCGCGGACCGCTTCAGCGTCGCGCTCATCCCCACCACCCGCGAGCTCACCACGCTCGGGCTCAAGCGGCCCGGCGACCCGGTGAACCTCGAGGTGGACGTGGTGGCCAAGTACGTCGAGCGCATGCTCGGGAGCCGGGTGGCCCCGTGAGCTGGTACGAGGCCGGATTCCACGTCGCCGGGCAGAAGGTGCTGTGGACCGACCTGGCGGGCAACGCCTGCGCCCTGGCCACGGTCTGGCTGGCGACGCTGCGCACCGTGTGGACCTGGCCGGTGCAGCTGTCCGGTTCGGTGCTGCTGCTCGCCGCGTCCCTCAGCGCCCATGTCACCGGCAACGCGCTCAAGCAGGTGATGTTCGCCGTGCTGGCGGTGTACGGCTGGCACAGGTGGACGCGCGGCGCCCGAGGCGGCGACCTGCTCGTCCGTCCCGGCACCGCCCGCGAACGCGCCGCGCTGCTGGCCGCCATGGCGGTCGGCACGGTCGCGGTGGCGGTGCTGCTGGAGCATTTCCACGCGTCCTGGGCCCCCTGGCCGGACGCCTACATCTTCGTTGGCAGCGCGGCCGCGACCTTCGCCCAGGGCCGCGCGCTGATCGACTTCTGGTGGATCTGGCTGGCGGTCGATCTCGTGGGCGTGCCCCTGGCCCTGATGTCCGGCCTGTGGGTGAGCGGCGCCGTGTACGGCGTCTTTCTGGTGCTGGTGTTGAACGGGTACCGCGACTGGCGCCGTATCTGGCAGGCGCGAAGCGTGCATACCCCCCGACCCGAGGCGGTGGCCAATTGACCGAGACCGTGACCGACACTGCGACTGACAGCACGACCGACACCGCGCCCGACACCGCGCCCGAGACGGCGCTCGGCAGGGAGGGCCTCCTCGACGACATCGAGGCCGCCGTCGCCGACATCGCGGCGGGCCGGCCCGTGGTCGTCGTCGACGACGAGGACCGCGAGAACGAGGGCGACATCATCTTCGCCGCCGCCAAGGCGACCCCCGAGCTGCTGACGTTCACCATCCGCCACTCCAGCGGCGTGATCTGCGTGCCGATGCCCGGCGAGGACCTGGACCGGCTCGGCGTCCCGCTGATGACCGCCCAGAACAACGAGGCCATGCGCACCGCGTTCACCGTCAGCGTGGACGCCCGCGACGGCGTCGGCACCGGCATCTCCGCCGCCGACCGGGCGCACACCATCCGGCTGCTGGCCGATCCCGCCACCGGCCCGGCCGACCTCGTCCAGCCGGGGCACGTCTTCCCGCTGCGCTACCGGCCCGGCGGGGTGCTGCGCCGCCGCGGCCACACCGAGGCCGCCGTGGACCTGGCCCGGCTGGCCGGCCTGCCGCCGGTCGGCGTGCTGGCCGAGGTCGTCAACGACGACGGCACCATGGCCCGGCTGCCCGAGCTGCAGGTGTTCGCCAAGGAGCACGGGCTCAAGCTGATCTCCATCGAGCAGCTCGCCGAGTACCGGCGCCGCCGCGAGCCGACCGTCACCCGCGTCGTGGAGACCCGGCTGCCCAACCGGTTCGGGATGTGGCGGGCCGTCGGGTTCGCCGGCCGGATCGACGGCGGCGAGCACGTCGCGCTCGTCCTCGGCGACCTGGGCGACGGCGAGGACGTGCTGGTGCGGGCGCACTCGGAGTGCCTGACCGGCGACGTGCTGCACTCCGAGCGCTGCGACTGCGGCGCCCAGCTGGACGCGGCCATGGAGCGCATCGCCGCCGAGGGCCGCGGTGTGATCCTCTACCTGCGCGGGCACGAGGGCCGCGGCATCGGCCTGCTGGCCAAGCTGCGCGCCTATGCTCTGCAGGACGGCGGCTCCGACACCGTGGACGCCAACCTGGAGCTGGGCCTGCCGGCCGACGCCCGCGAGTACTCCGACGCCGCGCACATGCTGCGCGAGCTGGGCGTGCGGTCGGTCCGGGTGCTCACCAACAACCCGCGCAAGCTCGCCGGGCTGGACGGCTTCGGCCTGCGGATCCTGGGCCGCGAGGGGCTGCCCGCCGCCGTCACCGAGCACAACCGCCGCTACCTTGCGGCCAAGCGCGACCGCCTCGGCCACCTGATCGAGGGCCTGGCGGAGAAGGAGGAGGTCTCATGAGCGGGACGGGCCGTCCCGAGGACACCGTCGTCGATGCGCGCGGCCTCACCCTCGGCGTGGTGTGCACGCGCTGGCACCCGCAGGTCACCGATACCCTGTTGGAGCGGGCGCTGGCCGCGGCCAAGGCGTGCGGCGTGGCCGAGCCCGTCGTGGCGCGCGTCGCGGGGGCGCTGGAGATCCCGGTGGTCGCCCAGCGGCTCGCCCGCGACCTGGACGCCGTGGTGTGCCTGGGCGCGGTGATCCGCGGCGAGACCGCCCACTTCGACTACGTGTGCGACTCGGTCACCGCCGGAGTGACGCGGGTCGCGCTCGACGAGTCGACACCGGTGGGCAACGGCGTCCTGACGTGTGACACCATGGAGCAGGCACTCGACCGCAGCGGGCTGCCGGGCAGCCGCGAGGACAAGGGATGGGAGGCGACTGTGGCCGCACTCGACACGGCACTGACCCTGCGAGGGCTGCGGCATCACGGTCACGCCGGGCACGGCGTGGAGCATCCTGGCTCCTGAACGTCCCCGGTTCCGTCGACCACATCCCTCTCGAAAGGTTTCAACGTGCTGTCTCTCGTCCTGCCCAAGGGGTCCCTGGAGAAGGCGACCATGGAGCTGTTCGACGCGGCCGACCTCACCGTCCGCCGCGCCTCCGAACGCGACTACCGCGCCTCCATCGACGACCCGCGCATCGACCGGGTGCGGGTGCTGCGTCCGCAGGAGATCCCGACCTACCTGGAACAGGGCCTGTTCGACCTCGGCATCACCGGCCGCGACTGGATCACCGAGACCGACGCCGACGTGGTGAGCCTGGGGCAGCTGCAGTACTCCAAGGCCACCTCCAACCCGGTCCGCGTGATCATCGCGGTGCCCAACGACGCCCCCTGGCAGCGGGTGTCCGACCTGCCCGAGGGCGTGCGGATCTCCACCGAGTTCCCCGCGCTGACCCGGCGCTACCTCGACAAGCACGGCGTCAAGGCGACGGTCGTGCCGTCCTACGGCGCCACCGAGGCCAAGGTGCCCGACATCGTCGACGCGATCGTCGACCTCACCGAGACCGGCTCGTCGCTGCGCAAGAACGGGCTGCGCATCCTGGACACCCTGCTGACCAGCTACACCGAGCTGGTCGCCAACCGCGAGGCCTACGAGGACGAGGCCAAGCGGGCGGCCATGGAGGACATCTCCCTGCTGCTGCAGGGCGCCATCCGGGCCCGCGGCAACGTGCTGCTGAAGCTGAACGTCAGCAACGACCGGCTGCCCGCGGTGCTGGACATCATGCCGTCGATGTCCGCGCCGACGGTCACCCCGCTGGCGGGCGGCGACCAGCACGCGGTGGAGAGCGTGGTCGCCAAGCGCGGCGTCAACACCCTCATCCCGGCGCTCAAGGCGGCCGGTGCCCGTGACATCCTCGAAATCCCGATCTCCAAGATTGTCGACTGACGTTCCGCCGCTCCCGCTGGTGTGGCGCCCGCGCACCACGCGGATCGTGGCCTACGCGATGGCGGGCGTGATCGTGCTCGGCATGGTCGTGCTCGCCATCGTGGTGGCCCCCAGCTTCAAGCTCATCGACCGGGTCCTGCTGGTGCTGTTCGGACTGGCCCTGGCCTGGATCCTGCACATGCTGGCCCGCTGCCGCGTGGTCGCCGACGCCTCGGGCCTCACCGTGGTCAACGCCTTCCGCACCCGCCGCCTGGCCTGGGCCGAGGTGGTGGACGCGACGATGAACACCGGCGACCCGTGGCCCACCCTCGACCTGGCCGACGGCACCACCCTGGGCGCCATGGGCATCAACGCCACCGAGAAGGCGCGCGCCGCCCGCGACTTCGCCCAGCTCCAGGCCCTGCTGAAGACCCACGCCGAGGCCCCCGACCCGCAGTGACCCGCGCTCGCCCGGCGCCGCGGCGGCCGCTTCGCGCAGGACCGTCCCGGCCCGCGCCGCGCAGGGACCTCGGGTGCGCATGGTGACTAGGCTCGACTCTCCCTGTTCTGATGCGCGCGGCGAGGGAATTGAGCTTAACTAGGGAGGGTGAGTGCGATGCCTGCGGAAAGTGACGACGCGACTACGCTGTCGCTGCCGCAATGGGTGATCCCCCCGCCGGGGGGGTTCACCGCTGACGACTTCCTCAAGATGCGCGGCCTCCCCCGGCACACGGAGCTGATCGACGGGAGTCTCGTCTTCGTGAGCCCGCAAGAGAAATGGCACAGCCGGGTCATCAACCTTCTCGTCCAGGAACTCGACCGCCAAGCGCCCCCGGAGCTGCGCGCGGAACGGGAGATGGCCGTCAAACTCGCCAAACGCCAGGTTCCCGAGCCCGACGTGCTGGTCGTCACCGCCGAGGCCTATGCGCGGACGAGCCCGAGCACGCACTACTTCCCCGAGGACGTCGTGCTGGCGATCGAGGCGGTATCGCCCGACTCCGAGGACCGGGACCGCGACACCAAGCCGCGCAAGTACGCGGCGGGCGGCATCCGGCACTTCTGGCGGGTGGAGCAGCATGAAGAGGGCACCGTCGTGCACGTCTACGAGCGCGATCTGGAGTCCGGCGGCTACGCCCTGACCGGCATCCACCATGACCGGCTGCGCCTGAAGGTGCCGTTCGACATCGACATCGACTTCACCGACGTCTGGACCCGCCGCAACGGGTGACGGGCGTCAGGCGGTCAGCAGGGTGGCGGTGCCGGCGGCCACCAGGGCCAGGGCCCAGATCTGGTCGAGGTTGAGCCAGGCGCGGCGCAGGACGGTCAGGCCGAGGAACTCGTAGACGGCGACGGCGACGGCGCCCGCGACGGCGAACATGGCCAGGGTGTGCACCCCGGTCACGAAGATCCCCGCCGACAGGGCGCCGCCGCCGTGCAGGCCGTGGTCGTGGCCTCCGGGCGCGGGCAGGCCGGTCAGCACGGGCAGCAGCATCAGGCCCGCGCCGTGCACCGAGGACATCAGGAACGACCAGCACGCCAGCTGCCGCAGCGACAGCCGCATGCCGACCCAGCGGAAGTGCCGCTGCGACAGCAGGCGCCACAGGCCGAACCCGACGAGCACGGCCCCGCCCACGATCGCGACCACCCGGGTGGTGGTCACCGAGCGGGTGAGCGAGACCAGCACGGCGACCGCGCCGACGGAGGCGGCGTGCCCGGCGGCGATGGCGGGCAGCGACTGCAGCAGCCGTGCGCGGCTGCGTTCCTGCAGGCCGCGGGCGACCGCGAACAGCCAGCCCATCCCCGGGTTGAGGCCGTGAAAGGCGCCGAGTGCCACCAGCGCCGCCAGGGAGCCTTCGGTCATCTACGGGTCACGGGTAGCAGTAGGAGTCGGAGGACGCGTCGCCGCCCTGCAGACGCGTCTGGTGGGGGCGCAGGCCGCGGAAGTCGTCGCCGTGCGGGAAGAACCGCTCGTCGAACGCGAAGCCGTCCGGGGTGGAGTCGAGCTTGGCCATCCAGGCGCCCACGCCGTCGGGGTAGAACTGGTCGTCCCAGGCCCCGTACAGGGAGTTGGTGACGTAGACGCGGCGGCCGTCGCGGCTGACCTCCACCATCTGCGGGCCCCCGGCCAGCGGCAGGTCGGGGGCGGCGGGGTGCGGGGTGCGGCGGACGATGCCGCCGATGCGCACCGAGCCGGCCTCCACGGGGTGGAACGGGTCGCTGACGTCGTAGCGCTTGAGCTCGCCGGTGCCCCAGCACGACACGTACAGCCACTTGTCGTCGACGGACAGGTCGATGTCGGTGACCAGCGGCGGGACGGCGCCGAACGGCTTGATCACCGGCGGGAGGTCGGCGGCGTCGGCCGGTTCGGCGGGGATGGTGATGACCTTGCGGGCGGCCCACCGGTCGCCGTCGCGGTGCCACAGCCACACCGAGGCCGACAGGTCCTCGACGCTGACCACGACCCCGGCGAACCCGTACAGCCTGGTCGGGTCGTGGGCGGGGCGCAGCTCCAGCACCATCTGGTGCTCGTCGCCCAGGTCGACCGTCTGCACGTGGGTGCGCTTGCGCAGGTCGAAGAAGTGCAGGGCGTGGCCGTACTTGCGGCCGAGCAGCAGCTCGCCGACGACGCCGTCCTCCACCATGGACGGGGTGCCCCACTCGGAGGTGATCAGCACGTCGTGGGCGATGTGCCACCAGGCGTCGTAGGCCAGGTGCTGCGGGCCGCGGTCCACCTCCCAGCGGCCGAGCACCTCGAACGAGGTGTGGTCGAGCAGCGCGATGCCGCCGGGGCCGTCCGCCCCGTCGGCGCCGCCCAGGTTGGTCACGTACAGGCCCTCGGGGCCGCAGTGGACGGTGTGGGGGCGCGAGTAGCCGGCGCGTGCGGCCAGCTCCTCCGGCTCCACGGTCTTGACGATGCTGGGCTTCTTGGGGTCGTCCTTGGTGTCCAGGACGTAGATGCGCGACGAGCGCAGCCCCGGAACGATCAGGTAGCGGCGTTCGACGTGGGGGTGCGGCGCGTAGGGGCACAGGGCGCTGCTGCAGGCGTTCCAGCCGAAGTGGTGGAGCTCGTCGCCGAGGTTGGGCAGTTCGGCCCAGCCGACCACCGAGCCGTAGGAGTCGGATGCGGGGTCCACGTCCAGGACGGCGATGGCGTCGGGCTTGGCCGCGGCCCGGTCGAACGCGGCGACGTAGGCCAGCGTCTCCGGGGGCGCTTTCACGGCCTCCCTGGGCGAGGCGTAGAAGGTGGGATCCGGCTTCCACAGTGCCATGGCATGCTCCTACCCGGTGTCGGTTCGGGGTCACTTCGGTGCGGCGCGTTGCAACGGTGCCGGTCAGGTGACCGTCACGGGGTGGCGGACCACCGCTCCGAAGAGGTACCCGAGGGTGTTGTAGGGGACGGTGGCGGGCTGGACGGCGCCCGTCTCGTCGGTGGCCCGCGCCAGCAGCTCGTAGCGGCCGGGGCCGGGCGGGCGCCAGGGCAGCTCCCACCGCACCCAGGCGCGCGCCGGGGCGGGGCCGTGCAGGCGGGCGTCCCGCCAGGTGGCGCCGCCGTCCAGGCTGACCTCCACCCGGCGCACGCGTCCGTTGCCCGACCAGGACCGGCCGTGCAGCACGTGGGTGCGGCCGCCCTTCAGGGTGGCGTCCCAGGCCAGCTCGAACGCGCTCTTGACGTTCATGCGGGTGAGGGGCGCGCTGCCCTCCTCGGGGTAGTCGGGCCCGAACAGCCGGTAGTAGCGGGTGTTCCAGGGGGAGAACAGGGGGTGGTCGGCGACCTGGATGTCGCCCAGCCACTTGATGGAGGCGATGCCCACCCAGGACGGGACGACCAGCCGCACCGGGAAGCCGTGGTCGGGCGGCAGGGGCTTGCCGTTCATCTCGTAGGCCAGCAGCACGTCCTTGAGGGCCTTGGAGACGGGCAGGGGGCGGCGGACGCGGCCGAGGTTCTCGCCCCCGTCGGTGTAGTCGGGGTCCAGGCCGCGGGGGAGGACGTCCACGGCGCGGCGGGTCAGCCCGGCACGTTCCAGGACGGTGGCCAGCGGGACGCCCCGCCAGCGCGCCACGCCGACGGCGCCCAGCTTCCAGGGGGTGCCGGACACCTGCTGCCCCTGCTGGGAGGTGAAGAAGCCGCGCCCGTTGCCCGTGCACTCGACGGACGCGGTCAGCGTCTCCGACCGCATGCCGAGCAGGTCCTCGTAGGTGAACTCCACGGGGCGGTCCTCGGTGGGGGAGCCGTGCAGCCCGGTGCCCCACAGCTTCAGCCGCCAGGTGCGCGCGTCGATCAGCGGTGTGGACACGTGGTTGCGGACGAAGAAGCGGTCGGCGGGGGTGAGCAGGCCCTGCCCGCGCATCGCCTCCCAGCGCATCTCGGCGTTGGAGCCGTGGACGATGAACAGCTCGGGAGGCAGCGGCTTGACGATGGGCCCGGCGGAGGCCCCCGCGGGCACGGCCGCCGCCTGCGCCAGGGCGGCGGACGGCGCGGGCAGGGCCGCGCCCAGCCCGAGGCCCGCCGCTCCCGCGCCGATGCGGAACACCGCCCGGCGGGAGAGCCCTCCGGCGAACCGTTCCCGCCACTGCGCCGCCCGCACCCGCTCGTAGGCGGCCTCGTCCGTCAGATCCGCCCCGCTCATGTCCGGCTGCGTACCGTCAAGGTCCATACCGGCGATGCTGCTGAACCGGCGGCCGAAAGTCAACTTTCCCTACTTGATTGACCAAGAAACGCCATGGCGTTGAATCGGCGACAACTGCCGGTGAGAGACGGGCGTCCGATGAGTAGCCTGGCAGCGTGTGGGAGCCCGCGGCCGCCGCCGAGACCCGATCGCCCGCCGAGCTGGCCGACCTGCTGGACCGGCACGGCTACCTGTGCGACGAGGGCCTGGCCACCGCCTGCTTCCTGGCGCTGCGGATGCGGCGGCCGCTGTTCCTGGAGGGCGAGGCCGGGGTCGGCAAGACCGAGCTGGCCAAGACGCTCGCCGCGGTGCTGGACGCGCCGCTGATCCGGCTGCAGTGCTACGAGGGGCTGGACGCCGCCCAGGCCCTCTACGACTGGGACTTCCCCCGCCAGCTGCTGCACCTGCGGGCCGCCGAGGCCGCCGGGGTCACCGACGTCGCCCGGCTGGAAGGCGAACTGTACGACCGGCGCTTCCTCGTCGCCCGGCCGCTGCTGCGCGCCCTGGAGACCGTGCCCAGCGTGCTGCTGGTCGACGAGATCGACCGGGCCGACGACGAGTTCGAGGCGTTCCTGCTGGAGGTGCTGAGCGACTTCACCATCTCGGTGCCCGAACTCGGCACCATCCGCGCCGAACGGCCCCCGGTCGTGGTGGTCACCTCCAACCGCACCCGCGAGGTGCACGACGCGCTCAAGCGCCGCTGCCTGTACCACTGGCTGGAGCACCCCTCCTACGACCGGGAGGTGGCGATCATCCGGCGCCGGCTGCCCGCCGCGTCCGAGCGGCTGGCCGGGCAGGTCGCCGCCGCGGCCCAGCGGCTGCGCGCCCAGGACCTGCTCAAACCGCCCGGCGTCGCGGAGACCCTGGACTGGGCCGAGGCGCTCGTCGCGCTCGGCGTCCGCGACCTGGACCCCGACGCGGCGGCGGTGACGCTCGGCACCGTCCTGAAGTACCGCGAGGACCAGGAGCGCGTGCGCGGCCACGGCCTGGCCGCCCTGGTCGGCGGCGGCCCGCCCGGGAGGACGTGACGGCGATGGGCGCGACGCGGGACGTCACCGACACGATCGTCGGGTTCGCGCGCACGCTGCGCGCCGCGGGCGTCGGCGCCGACCCCGAACGCGTCCACGCCATGCTCGCCGCGCTCGACCACCTCGACGTCCTCGACCCCGCCGACGTGTACTGGGCGGGGCGGCTGACGCTGTGCTCCGACCCCGACGACCTGCCCCGCTACGACCGCTGCTTCGCCGCCTACTTCTCCGGGCGGACGGCCCGCCCCGGGCGCCGCCCGCCGCCTCCGGTGGCGGTGCGCTTCGCCGCCGCCGAGCCCGCCGCCGCGCCACGGG